>JBDRCK010000032.1:0-2279 GCA_043821785.1 bacterium
TACAGAACCTAAAAGTGTTAATGAAATATTTTTGGTTCAAAACTCCACCACAAAAGATTATGTTTCCCAAAATAAAAACCTTTATAACTTTTTTCATTTATGGCGTGTGCCCTTCAATGTCAATCCGTTATTAAGAAGTTATGTATTCGAGGAACTTCTAAGGAATAAGATTGATGCTAGGGCGCGCATTTTTAAAAAGAAAAAAGATGGGCTGACCTTTAAACATATCAAGAAATTTAATTATGATTTTTTAGAGATAAAATAATGAAAATGAATAGGAACAAACAGCATTGGGATAAAGTGGGTATTGAATATAGTAAATCTTGGGCCGGAAAGTCCAAAGAGCATATGTCTCTTAAAGAAATGGATTTTATAAACAAATTTCTTTCTCCAAAAAGGCCTAAAAATGTTTTGGATATTGGGATTGGAAATGGCAGAATCTTGGCGAATTACCTTCAAAATGTAAAAAAGAGTGCAATTTATGGAATTGATATTTCTGAAAAGATGGTAGATGTCTGCAAAAAAAGATTTCATAACAACCCGGCAATCTCCAAATTAGCAGTATGTGATTTCTCTAAAGAAAAAGCACCTTTCAAAATTACCTTTGATTTTATTTCGTCGATTAGGGTAATCAAATATAACAAAAACTGGCCCGATATGATTGGTAAGATTTCTCAAATTTTAAGTGAAGATGGAATAGCGATATTTAGTATGCCGAATAAATACTCTTTGAATGTTTTTAGCTTTCACAAAACTCCGTTTTACAGATCCAGCAAAAAAGAGCTCAAAAATATCTGTGAACAATATAATTTGGAAATATTGGATGCTCAAAGCTTTACCCGCATTCCCGATATGTTTTACACTTTGTCCAATAACTGGATATGTGCTAAATGGGTTATTGGTATGGAAACATTTTTTAGCAAAATATTTGGAAAGACTTTTCTGGGAAGGATGTTATTTTTAGCAGTTAAGAAAAAATAAAACGATATAAAAGATATTTTAAGGAAGATCAGATAAAATAATAAACTTTGATGAATTTATTCAAAATACCCCCTTTATAAAGAAGTTCTTAAGTTTTATAAATAGCAGGACATTTAGGTTTTTGCACAAAATATATTCATTTGTAGAAAATGCATTTTCGAAAAAAATAGATATCCCCTCTTGGACGCTGAGTTAAAAAAAGAACTAAAGGGCGAGTTTAGAAATGAAATTCGAAAACTTGGTAAGCTGGTACAAATGGATTTATAATACTGGTACAAATAGGCTTGATATTGTATTCTTCTATGTATGCAAATTAAAAACAAAAAAATACTCCTAACGGGAGCTTCGGGGTTTTTAGGTACTTACGTGCTGAGGGAATTAAAAAAGCAAAAACCAAAAATAATCTATACTCCTTCACATTTAGAGGCAGATCTTACTAATAGAAAAGTTTGTGAGAAAGTCGTAAACGATATTGATATTGTGATCCATCTGGCTGCACTGATTGGAGGAATTGGGTTTATAGACAAAAGACCTGGAGATCTTTTTTACCAAAATGTAACTATGGGTATTGAGTTGATGGAAGCTTCACGTAAAGCTGGGGTTAAAAAATTTGTAACAATGGGAACTGTTTGTGAATATCCTGAGTATACAAAAATACCTTTTAATGAAGACGATCTTTGGATGGGATATCCTGAAGAAACTACAGCACCTTATGGTTGGGCAAAAAAGATTTTAATAGTGCAATCAAAAGCTTACAGAAAACAATACGGATTTAATTCAATTCATTTACTTCCTGTAAACCTATACGGACCAGGTGATAATTTCGATAAAAAACTCTCTCATGTCATCCCTGCACTTATAAAAAGATTTGTGGAGGCAAAAAGAAACAATGAGAAAAAAGTGAAAGTGTGGGGAAGCGGTTTGGCAACAAGAGAATTTTTATACATTACAGATGCAGCCAAAGCCATTGTTTTAGCTACTCAAAAATATGATTTAAGTGAGCCTATAAATTTGGGTACTGGAGTTGAAACTTCCATCAAAGAGGTTTCTGAAATGATTGCAAACATTGTGGACTTTAGGGGAAAAATAGTTTGGGATCGTGATAAACCAGATGGGCAACCAAGGAGAAGGTTAGATATTTCAAGAGCTAAAAAAATAGGATATTCCCCTAGTGTTATGTTGAGAGAAGGTTTAGAAAGGACTATAGAATGGTACGAAAAAAATTTTTAAAAAATAATCCCTTGGTTTCTGTAAATATAAGAACTTACAATTCAGCAAAAACTTTGCAGGAAACACTG
>JBDRCK010000033.1:0-3831 GCA_043821785.1 bacterium
GCCAAAAAACAAGTATACATTTACAAAAACTAAAATGTTAATAAGTAATAATTTAGTTGAGGTAAATTTTGACGGAGAGTATATCCAAATAAGTAAACTTAGAATAGTTAACCAAATTAAGGAACCTTCAGTAGCAACAGGAAAAAATACCACAAATATAAAAAAGAGACATAAAAGACCTATTAAGAACTTCAGATTTATTTCCATATTTAGTTTTGTAATTCTCCTTAATCCGAGTAAATAGAAAATAAAGAAAGTAAGATTGAGTAAGAGAAATACTATGTCGGATTTAGTAAAAAGGATGACAAACTTAATGAGTCCAAAAGATATAGATCTAGATAAAAGGTCGAATATAATTCTGGAGGGTCCGAATCTTAATAATCCCCAAAAGTAAATAGCAAAGGATAGGATGAATGTTAAAACTGGAAGAATAAAAAGAAAATTTGTGATAGAAAATTTTCGTTTTGTCTCTGTGGAAACATACCACAAGTATACAGGAGCAAAGATTAAAGTATTCCAGCTGAAGAGGATGCTTAACAAATAAAATACGAATGTTAATTTAAATTTCTTTTTGAAAAGAAAGGTAACTGAAAGTACAAAAAATGGTGCAGCTAAGATTTCAGGATTAGATAGAGCTATGGACAGAAGAAGGATAGAAAAACTTAAGAAATAATAGAGACTGGAGTTGAGTAGAGATTGTTTTACGTTTTTGACTTTTGTAAGTTTTGTGAATAGTAATATGCTAATCCAGGTTAGAATATAAAAACCCCAAATGATAAATTTATGTGCAAACCAGGCCGTTTGTAAAGTAAATAGAGAGTCCGAATTGTTTAATGGAAGAAGATTTAAGATAGTAGTAAAAATTGCTTGTATTCCTAATGGGAATCTTATTAAGCTTATGAGTAGATTATATAAATTGAGAGAAAGGAATCGATTAAAGATTAAGGAATTATAAGTATCAAAACTACCCATTCCGGGAGATATGTAGATAAAAGATATACTGATTAAAATTAACAGCCCTAGAAAAAGTTGTTTGAATCCTTTCATTTAATTTTTTAGTAAAGGTAGTTAGATGAAGTTTAGTCATATTACTTTTACTTGTAAAGTGAATGTAGTAGAATAATCGCAGTGAGAAAAAATTTTTTGGTTTTCGGTAAACCCTATATCGGTGAAGATGAGATTAAAGAAGTTGAAGCAACCTTGCGTTCTGGTTGGTGGGGGACAGGTCCAAAAACTGAACAGTTTGAAAACGAGTTTAAAGCGTATGAAACCACAAAATATGCTATCTCTGTTAATTCTGCAACTGCTGGTCTTCATTTGGCCCTTAAAGTTTTGGGAGTTGGGCCAGGAGACGAAGTTATTACAACCCCTTTAACTTTTGTTTCTGACGCTAACGTAATTGTTCACTGTGGTGCTAAACCTGTTTTTGCGGATGTAGATACTAATACTTGGAATATTGATCCAAAAGAAATTGAGAAAAAAATTACAAAAAAAACTAAGGTTATCATGCCAGTTCACCTTCACGGTCGCCCTTGTAATATGGACAGTATTTTAAAGATTGCAAAAAAATATAAGCTTTTCGTTGTTAACGACGCTGCCCATGCAGTTGAAGCCAAATATCATGGTAAAAAGATTGGTTCAATGAATGATTTATCAGTTTTTTCTTTCTATGTAACCAAAAATCTTGCAACAGGGGAGGGAGGAATGATTACAACGAATAATAAAAAATATGCTCAAGAACTTTCTGTTTGGAGACTCCATGGACTTTCAAGAGATGCATGGAAACGTTATTCTGTCAAGCATTTTAGTCTATATGAAGCGATGGTTCCTGGTTTTAAATATAATTTGACCGATATTGCATCTTCTATTGGTATACATCAGTTAAGACGGATTGAGAAAAATTTGAAAGTTAGGGCAAAAATATGGGGAATGTATGATGAAGCTTTTAAAGGTGAAAAGCTTCTTACACTTCCTGCTCCAATTGAAAAAAATACAAGACACGCTATGCATCTTTACGCAATTTTACTTGATCTAAAAAAACTAAAAGTTAATCGGAATGAGTTTGTTGATGGATTAATAAAGGAAAATATCGGATCGGGAGTTCATTTTGCCCCAATTCATCTTCAGCCATATTACAGAAAAACGTTTGGCTATAAAAAAGGTGATTTTCCAAACTCCGAGTATGTTGGAGAAAGAATTTTATCCTTACCTCTCGGCGCAAATCTTACAAAAAGTGATACTCAAAGTGTAATTGGAGCAGTTAAAAAAGTATTAAAATAAACTTCAAAATAATCAAATAAATAAATCCTAACCGATTTTTTCTTTAATATATTCAACCATTGTGTTTTTCTCTTGGTTAAAATTTACAAGCATTTCAGCAAGTAACCCTGTGGTAATCAGTTGTACACCAACCACCATAAGTAGGATGCCAAGAAAGAGAAGAGGTTGTCTGTACTGTATTGATCCTGTAGTTAACCTTAGGTATGAGATATAAAGTCCAATCAAAAATCCCATAAAAAAAGAAAGAATGCCGAAAGTACCAAAGAAGTGTGCTGGTCGTCTCAAATATCCTGTTAAAAAGACTACGGTTAGCATATCCAAAAAACCCTTGATATTTCTTTGCCAACCAAATTTACTTTTGCCGAATTTTCGCGGTCTGTGAGTAACGATTACCTCACCGACTTTGAAATTTTGTTTTTCAGCTAGTACGGGTATGTATTTATAGAGTTCACCATAAAGATGGAGGTGTTTTAACGTATCTTTTTTATAAGCTTTAAAACCACAATTTAAGTCATGTATTTTAATACCTGTTAACATCCGAGTTGCAAAATTGCCTATTTTTGATGGAAAAGTTTTAGAAAGTGGATCATATCTTTTTTTCTTCCAACCAGAAACCATGTCGAAGCCTTGTTTGATTTTTTCAATAAATTTGGAAATATCTTTTGGATTGTCTTGTAAATCAGCATCCATTGTAATAACAATATTTCCTTTTGAGTTATCAAAACCTGTTTGTAGAGCTACTGATTTTCCAAAACACCCTCTCAAACTTATCACTTTAACCCTCTCATCTTTCCTTCTCAGTTTTTTGATAATTTGTAAGGTATTGTCAGTTGATCCATCGTCGATGAACAATATTTCAAAATTATTCTGTGAGGACAAAGAATTAACAATCTCCTCATAAAGTATGGGAATAGAGTCAGCCTCGTCTTTTGCAGGAATGACGAATGAAATTTCAGGCCCTTTTGTCATGGTTGTAAGTATTATAATATACTATGGTGAATATGAAAAATTTTTTAGTTTCAGTTGTGGTTACTACTAAAAACGAGGCAGTAAATATCGCTAATCTTCTTAAAAGTGTCAAACTCCAGGATTATAAGAATATCGAGATAGTTGTGGTGGATAATAATTCTGTTGATGATACTAAAAATATATCTAAAAAATATACTAATAAAATTTATAACTTAGGTCCAGAAAGAAGTTTTCAGAGAAACTTCGGCGTTAAAAAATCAAAAGGAGATTATGTTCTAATACTTGATGCGGACATGGTCTTATCTAAAGATGTAATATCGGAGTGTGTCAGGCTGTTTATCGAAAATCAAAAAGTTGGGGGAGTGGTTATTCCCGAAAAGTCTTATGGTGAAAACTTTTGGGCAAAAACAAAATCTTTGGAACGAGAGGTAAATAGAGGTGAAGATTATTTTGAAGCTGCCAGGTTTTTTCCTAAAAATATTTTTAATCAGTTTGGTGGCTATGACACAACCTTAACTGGACCAGAAGATTGGGATTTACCTCAACGAATTTCTAAAAAATACAAAATATTAAGAATTAATC
>JBDRCK010000034.1:0-8466 GCA_043821785.1 bacterium
TATCTAATTACTGCCCTTCTTTTAATTCTTTTTTTTATTGTTGGAGTACGATATGGCCAAAGAGTTGAAAAAACAAATAATAAAATATCTCAATCCTTATCAATTACTCCAAAACCATCTCTTTCAATAGATATTTCTAAATTCAAAACTTTTAAAAGCGATACTTGCAATTTTGAATTCTTATATCCTTCAAAGCTTCAATTAATTGATTCAACGCTTTCCGCAGATATTAAATCAAAAGATAAAATTAGTTTTAATTTATTATGCGATACGCAAGAAGAAGAAATATTTTTTAAAACCGCTTCTCAAGCGTCAGGAATGTAAATTTAATTCCTTGATATTGTTTTTCTTCTTTTGAAATTATTTTTTTAAATTTATCTGTATGTTGGAAAAAAGCATCTGCTTTAAAATCACCTTCAACAACGGTCAAGTATAACCTATCAACCCTATCAATAATAGAATTATAAATTTGTGCCCCACCTCCAATAATAATCTCGCTTTGTCTCGTCGAAGCTTTAGCGGAGACGGATTCTATATTTGAAGCTAATTTAATAGCCTCATCTATTGATTTGCAAACAATTACTCCCTCAGATTTAAAATCAGGATTTCTAGTTACTACAATATTAGTTCTTCCAGGTAAAGGTTTTTTTAAATAAGAAAGTACAGATTCAAAAGTCTTTCTACCCATAATTACAGGATGCCCCATTGTAAGACTTTTGAATCTTTTTACATCTTCTGGAATATGCCACAATAATTTGTTGTTTTTACCAATACCACCAGCGCTATCAACAGCAACTACAATACTAATAATAGGCCTGTTCATAAAAACTAGTATACAGTATGCCGTATTCGGTATTTAGTAATAAAAGAAGCGAAAATACCAATTTTTATGAGCGGGGATCCTCGAGAAATCGAGGTAGGGCTCCTTTGCGAATTAAAAATTCAGTATTGAGCTTCTTTTAGAATCCTCCAACAACTGTAACTTCTCCTTTTAATGCTGGATGTGGGTTATATCCTATTAATTCAAAATCTTCAAATTTAAGATTGTCAATATTTTTTACTTTTGAATTTATTTTTATTTTTGGAAAAGGTCTAGGTTTTCTTTTTATCTGTTCTTTTACTTGCTGAAAATGATTGTTATAAATATGTATGTCTCCAAATGTGTGTACAAAATCTCCGGGTTTAAGATTTACAATTTTTGCAACAATTAAAAGTAACAAAGCATATGAAGCAATGTTAAATGGAACCCCAAGAAACACATCTGCGCTTCGTTGATAAAGCTGAAGATTAAGCTTGTCTCTAATAACATTAAATTGATATATGGTATGACACGGAGGTAATACAACAGAAGTTTCGCGCGATACAGCCATTTCATAAATGTATTCAGGATTCCATGCAGAAATCATAATATGTTTTCTAAAGCGTTGCTTTGGATCCTTTAATTTATTTATAGCCCAACCAAGTTGATCAATGGTTCTCTTTGTAGATGTTGGCCAACTTCTCCATTGAACTCCATATACAGATCCTAATTCTCCATATTTTTTTGCAAAAATTGCGTTTGTTTTTACTTTATTAATGTATTCTTCCATCGATAACTTGTTTTTTACTTTTTCTTTTTTTACTAGATCTAAATACTGCTTATAACCCCACTCGTCCCATATATGTACGTCATTATCAACAAGATATTTAATATTTGAAGATCCTTTTAATAGCCATATTAACTCTTGAATAATACCTCTTAAAAAGACTTTTTTAGTGGTAAGTAAAGGAAATCCTTGTCCTAAATCAAAACGAATCTGTCTGCCAAATACTGCTCTAATTTTTACTCCTGGATTACCCCAAATTTTTTTATCTTTTCCGTTTTTAAAAATATCTTTTAAAAGGTCTAAATACTGATATTCTGGATGTTTATTTTCTGCCATTTCTTTTATTTTTTAATTTTTCAACTAAAGAGATAATTTCTTTTGTTATCTCCTCTTGAGGTTTTGTACCGTCAATAACGGTAAACTCTTTCTTAAATTTTGTTATTAGCCACTGATACCCTTTATGGATTTTTTTTAACTTCTCTTCATTTTCAAATATCTCTTTATTTTTATTTCCTAATCGTTTAAGTACTATGCTAATTGGAATATCAAGAAAAACAGAAATGTCAGGAATTAAAAATTGATGATACATAGATAAAATTCCTTGAGTGATTAAAAGTCTGTTTATAGATTTCTCGAATTGAAAACCTGATAGATCAATTGCTCCATATACCACGGCTGACCAAAAATATCTATCCATTATAACAATCTCCCCTTTTTTTAACCTATTAAAAATATCAGCTTGTTGTACTTGTCTATCGGCAGAAAATAAGAATTGAAGTGCTATAGGTGGAATTTTAATTTTTCCTGATAAAACTTCTCTAACTAATTTCCCTATTTTGTGATCTGTTGGATTCTTAGTCTTATATACTTTATGTTTTTTTGAAAGTTCTTTTAACAGTAGCTCTGCTTGTGTTGTTTTTCCAGCACCATCTATCCCCTCAATTGCAACAAGTAAACCTTTATCTTTATTTCTTTTAAAATCTATGTCGAATTCTATGTGGTACTCCATAAATAACTTAAAACTTATAATTCAAAAGTCAAAAATTAACTAATAGTTCAAAACTAGATCTATTATCTCCTAAACTTTTTAGTTTTACGTTGTATTTTTGCATTTTGAGTTATGACTTTTGAGTTATTAAACCTGCTTTTCCCTCTGCTTAGTGGCTACTCTTCCACCCTGCCATTGTCCCCTATATTTTGATCCCCCACCTTTAACTTCATCAAATTGTGCATGAACTATTCTACAACCCATTTCTAAAATCACATCACAAGGTCCTTCATTTTTTAAAGCAAACGTAAGTTTTCCTCTGTATCCTGGTGCCACATTTCCAGTCCTAAGCGTTAATCCTGACCTAAAAGTTGTAGTTCTTGGTTTAAAATTTATTGTCAAGTTTTCTGGAGTATTTACTTTTTCAATAGTTGATGCGAGATAAAAATCACCAGGTTTTATTGTAACTTTTGTGACTTTTCCTTTTTTATAAGCTTTAAAAAGAGTGACTTTTGGAGTTTCTCGTTCAAATTCACCTAAAAATCCTTTACCTTTTATTTTATGAAGTTCTCCAAGGCGAAGATCAAACCCAGCTCCTTCTGGATTGGTAAGTTCTCTAGTTGATAATCCTTCAACAAGTTTAATTTTTTTTACAAGCAATAAAAGTTTTTTAGGTCCAAGAATCATTAATAAATATTTTTTTAATTCTTAAAAGTATATACTAAACACTCCATTTTTGCGGAACAACAACGTCAAAAGTACCATCAGCTTTGAAATCAATTCCATGAAAAGACAATCCACGGGGCATTTCTTTTCTTTTTGTAAGAATTTCTATTATTTTTCTTAGGTGTCGAACTGGAATTTCTGCTAATTCGTCAACAAATTTTCTATTTAAAAATTGATCATTTTTTTGTAAGGAAGTAATAAGTAATTTATTTCTTTTATCAATTAAAGTGTCATGGTGTATAAAATATTTGCCATTTGGCTTAACAGATCTGTCTCCACGAACAATAAGTACTCCTTCTTCTTGATGATCACCTTCTAAAACTATTTGATTTGCTCCTTGCTCTACAAGTTTTTCAAATCCTTGCTCAATAATGTCAACCTGATCTATTGTAATCCCAAATAACCATGGTTTTCTTTTAATTTGCCCAAAATATCCACATCCCGCGGCAATTCCATCCTTATTATGTGAATCTGTATGAATTCTAATATTTTCAACTCCACCAACAGTATCAACTAATGCACTAAAAGCTTTTTCGGGATCAAGTTTTACTCCAGATTCATTTGCCGCTGCAAAAAGCATTCCCACCTGTCCTATATCTGCCCCTGGTATAGCAAGTACTGGAAGTCCATCTTCTCCAATATATCTACCATCAATACAACGACTTAATACTTCATTTTCTACTAAATAATTGTTTGTTTCTACAAAGGTTCGTATGTCTTGCATTAGAACTCCTTCTCTAATTTCGTTCATTTTAAAACAAGATTATATAAAGCAATAAAACTAATTACAACAGATATTTGTTAACTATTAGCGAATTAATTAATTAACGAATTAACAAATTAACGCATTAGTAAAAAAGTGAAGATACAAATTCTTTTCGCTTTTGGACCTCACGAATGTGAGGCGGCTCCAACTAAGAAAATAATTTCGTATCGAACTTTTAAATTTAGGATTTATACCGAAACTTGCCTCGTTAACAGAATAATTAATAATTTAGTTTATACTATTTATTATGAACAAACGAATTGTGATATTTGATCCAACTGTTAATGATCAAATGAGCAAAGTGCGTGGTATAGGTAGGTATTTCAAACTTCTTAAAGAAGCCTTAAAAGGAGAGGCTATATTTACCAACAGTCTTGAAGATGCTTCAAAAGATTCAATATTTATCAATCCATTTTTTGGTTTTTTCAATCCACCGTTGTTTAAAAAAAGAAATTTTGTAAAACAAATTGCTGTAATACATGATCTTGTTCCAATAAAATATAAGTCTCATTTTCCTGTTGGAATAAAAGGATATTTCAACTATCTAAAAAACAAAAAAACCCTTGTTAACTACGATCTTATAATCACAGACTCTGAAAGTAGTAAAAATGATTTAATAAAAATTCTTAATATTGACGAGCAAAAAATTAAAGTTGTGTATCCGTCTTTAACAAATAACTTTTTAAAAACTAATCTCAAAACGCCCTCTTTTGTAAATGAAAAATCTATTTTTATGCTCTATGTAGGAGATGCAACTTGGAATAAAAATTTAGCAAATCTTGCAAAAGCAGTAAAAAAAATTGGAATATCTGCTGTTTTTGTAGGAAAAGTTTTTAATGAAAGCTCTAGCTTAAATCACCCATGGCAAAAAGACCTTAAAAGTTTTTTTGCATTAATTAGTGATGATAAGAACTTTGTTTTTCCAGGTTTTATTTCCGACAATGAGCTCTTATGGTTATATAAAAATGCAATTTGTAATGTATTGGTTTCTCGTGATGAAGGTTTTGGATTTTCATACTTAGAAGCCAGTTCACAAAAAACTCCGTCCGTGCTCTCTGATATTCCTGTGTTTAAAGAAATTGCACAGGACAATGCTATTTTTGTTAATAATCAAAATCCTACAGACATCGCAGATAAAATAAATGGCTTTTTCAAAAACAAAGCTTTAAGAGATACTATTGGTGAAGAAGCATATGAGCGATCAAGATTTTTTTCTCAATCTGCATTTAAAAAAAATTTCTTGTCTGCTCTCAATTCTTAATTTAAGTTAAATAGTTTTTTTGAATTTTCAAAAGTTATTTTTTTTAAATCTAAAAGTGAAACATCTATTCTTCTAGAAATAAATTCTGCTATTGAATTTAGATTTTTTGGTTCATTTGGAAATTTTTTTTCTAATCTTTCTGGTTCTGGAGTTAAAAATGGAGAATCTGTCTCTAAAACTAAAAGCTCTATTGGAATTTCTTTTACAAACTCTTCTTTCTCTCTATTATAAGTAACATCTCCATCAACTCCAATAAATATTTTGTGTTTTTTTGCAAATTCTAATAATTCTTTTTTTGGTTCACAACAATGAAAAGCGGTCCTTTCTGACAAAGAATCACTCCATATCTCATCAATTAACTGAAGAAACTCTCTACTCGCTTCTCTATTATGAAGGATTAATGATTTTTTATTTTTTATTGCTATCTTAATTTGTCTAGATAAAAAATCTTTTTGTAAAAACATAAATTTTTCATTAATTTCATAATCTTGATATTTTGTTTTTGAATAATAATGCCTATCAAGACCTACCTCTCCAATAGCTACAACTTCTTTATTTTTTACTAATTCATTAATTTTGTTTAATTCCATATTAATAAACGATTCTGTCTCTTGTTTGCCAGTTTCGGTTTGATATTTAAATACGTGATGAGGATGTATTCCAATTGCGGCATAAATATTTTTTTCTTCCTTTGCAATTGAAATTGATTTTTCTGAAGTCTTAACGTCCGTACTTGCAACAACCATATGGCTTATACCTGACTGCTGTGCTCGCTTAATAACACTTTTTAAGTTTTTTTCAAAACTCTCAAAATTCAAATGACAATGGGTATCGAACATGCTAATAGTATAAATTATTAATTCTTCAGTTAACGAGTTAAAAAGTTAACGGGTTTAAAAACAACTCGTTAACACGTTAACCTGTTAACAAATTAATAAAAAATCTTTATAAAAAGTATATATGTGTGCTTGACAAAAGCTTATGTTTGAATTATATTTTGAGCATGGCAGGTAAAAAAATTGATTTTTCTTCGTCATTATGCCAACTTGAAAATATTTTAGAGTTATATTTAGTAAAAAAAGCCCCTCAATTACCAAAAACTGTAAAAGATCTTATTGTTGTTCTAACTCCTTGGTTTACTCTTCTTGGAGTTGTTTTTAGCATACCTTTAGTATTCATAGCATTTGGTCTAGGCGCTTTAATTGGTCCATTATCAGTAATCACAGGTCCTGTTTCAGCAATAAATTATGGTCTTGTTTATTCTTTTTCAATGATAATATTGGCAATAGCATTAGTTTTTGATGTTATTGCTCTTCCTGGATTGTTTGGAAGAAAAGCAAAAGGATGGAAATTTATTTACTGGGCAACTTTAATAAGCTTTTTATCAAGTCTTTTTAGTTCTAATCTTTTTGGAGGACTACTTGGAACTCTTATTTCTTTATACTTTATATTTCAAATAAAGACCTACTATAAATAAAATAAGGGGATGCAAAAACAAAATACAAGCTTGAAAAAGCTTAAAACTCATCTCAAAGAAGAACATAATATAAGTACTGTATCCACTTATCTAAAAGAGATTATATACGGTGGAAATGACGGAATAATCACTACATTTGTAGTTGTATCTGGTTTTAGCGGAGCACAAAGTATATCTGGAAATCCTATTATTCCAGCATTTACCGTGCTTCTTTTTGGTCTTGCTAATCTATTTGGAGACGGAGTATCAATGGGGCTTGGTAATTTTATATCATTAAGATCTCAACAAGATCAGTATATTGCTGAAAAAAATAAAGAGCTGTACGAAATTAAAAACGATAGAAATCAAGAAAAAAAAGAAACTATGACGATATTAACAGCCCGTGGTTTTAAAAAAAATGATGCAAAAAAAATTATAGATCTTTATTCAAAAAATGACGAGTATTGGGCTAAATTCATGATGAAATATGAGCTTCAATTACCTGATCCTGAATCAGAAAATCCTTATCTTACAGCTCTTGCAACTTTTTCAGCTTTTATATTTTTTGGTTTTATACCACTTATCCCATATTTTTTTCTTCATGTTGCTGGATTTAATAGTTTTATAATTTCTATGTTGTTTACTTTTGGTGCGCTTGTTTTACTAGGTCTTTTAAGATGGTATGTTATAAAACGAAATATGATCAGATCCATTGGAGAGATTTTAATGGTTGGTATTGCAGCTTCTTCTGTCTCTTATTTTGTAGGAACTTTTTTTAGATAAATATATTATAAGCAGAATTAAAAATACTAAAATCTACTTCTTTTTTTCCTTCTAATTGAACTTTTTTTAAAACAATTTTATTTTCGTCAAGCTTCATTTCTGTTATTTTTAGTCTTTTTTCTTGTCCTTTAACCTTTACCATTGTCCATATTCCAGGCCAAGGATACAAGCCTCTATAAAGATTGTATGTTTTCTTCCCATTTTTTTTCATTGCTAAATTTAAAGCCGCGGGTGTAACAAATCCTTGTTCTTTTACTAGTTTTTTTGTCACAGGATATTGGCCTATTATTTGTTTTTCTGAAAAAATTTTATAATTGTTATTTACAAATGTACTAATACACTTTTTAAATAAAAAATAGGCTACTTCAACAAGTCTATTAGTGAGTTCATTTCTTTTTTCATCTGATTTTATATTTATCTCTTCTTGGCCAATTATATCCCCAGTATCTATTCCTTCATCTGCGATTATAAAAGTAACACCTGTTTTCTCGTCTCCATTTATTAACGAATAAGCGATTGGTGAAGCCCCTTTATATTTTGGCAAAATTGATGGATGTATTACCCAAACTCCGTATTTAAAAAGCTTTAAAACGTCACTTGGAATTATTTTGCCATATGAAAACACAAGTCCTAAGTCTGACTTTATGGCCTGAGATATAAAATCCTTTGACTTAAAATTATAAAAAACTTTCAAAAAATTATTTAAGGCAAGTTTTTTAACAGGAGACGTTGTAAGAATTTGTTTTCTACCAACTTTTTTATCAATTTGAGTTACAACACCTATAATTTCAATATTTGTTTTTTTATCGCTTATTATTTTTTTAATAAAATCTGCGGAAAAATCCGGTGTTCCAAAATAAACTATTTTAAGCGGCTCCATAAACTAGATTATAGCAAGAA
>JBDRCK010000035.1:0-56565 GCA_043821785.1 bacterium
GAAATACAGTTTTAAAAAACATGCTTGATCAAAAATATGTAACAGCAAGTGAATATGACAAAGCTAAATCAACACCTATAAAAGTCATATCTCCACAAACTACAATTAAAGCTCCTCACTTTGTGTTTTATGTGAAAAGTATTTTAGAAAAAGAATATGGTGTCAAAACTGTTGAAGCTGGTGGATTAAAAGTCACAACAACTTTAGATTTAGATATTCAAGAAAAAGCTGAAGAAATTGAAGCTGAAGAAATTGAAAAATTAAAAGGTTATGATGTCTCTAATGCTGCATCTTTAGTAATAAGACCTTCAACAGGAGAAATTTTGACAATGATTGGATCCGTTGATTATTTTTCACAACCCTATGGAGCGTATAACGTAACAACAGCATTAAGACAACCTGGATCTGCAATAAAACCTCTAAACTATGCTATTGGATTAGACAGAGGTTTGGTATCTGCTGCTTCTATATTCTTAGATGTTCCAACGTGTTTTCAAGCTGCAGGTCAACCTACTAAATATTGTCCTGTAAACTATGACGGACAATTTCACGGTCCAGTCTCTTTAAGATATGCGTTGGCAAATTCCTATAACATTCCAGCAGTTAAAATGATATCTGTAAACGGTGTAGATAACTTCATAGCTTCTTCATCTGCTTTTACTATCACCACTTTTACTAATCCCGAAAGATATGGTCTTTCACTTACTTTAGGAGGTGGGGAAATAAGAATGACCGAGTTTGCACAGGCTTTTTCTACTTTCGCAAATACAGGAAAACCAAGAAAATTAAACAGTATTTTAAAAGTCCAAGATAGAAACGGTAAAACTTTGTATGAATTTAAAGATCCAAATTTTGTCAAAAACATTAAAATGTCTTTAAAAAATCCAAACTTTTTAGCAATACCCGGAAAAAGAGTAATCTCTGAAGATACATCTTTCATAATTTCCAATATACTTGCAGATAATAATGCCAGATCAGCTGCTTTTGGAACAAGTTCACAGCTTGTCATTCCGGGAAAAACTGTATCTGTAAAAACCGGAACTACTGATGATTTAAAAGATAACTGGACAATTGGTTATACGCCAAATTTTTTAACTGTTGTTTGGGTCGGTAATAACGATAACAGTCCGATGAATCCATATCTAACTTCTGGTATCACAGGTGCTGCCCCTATATGGAACAGAATTATGTCTTACGTCTTAGAAAAACAAACAGATATAAAATCTATACAACCAAGTACAGTGGTAGGTCGCTATGTTTGTACAGATACAGGTACTATTGTAGGTCTAACAAAACCTGAAGATGTCTCTTGTCCTACTAGATTTGAATACATATCAAGAAAATTTAACAATTATAGCAATCTAAAAACCGGTAAACAGGTTGTCGCAGTTACAAAAGACTCTGATAAACTAGTAAGAGAGCCTGCGGAAGGTGATTCAAACATCGATCTTAAAGAAAAAACAGTTCTAAATGATGGTTTTTCATTTTACTGTGTAGATTGTACTGGAGATGCGCTATCACCTACAACAGCACCGTAAAATAAGCAAAGCTCTAAAAACTAATCTCTAAACTCTAGACAAATACAAATATAAAAAATCCAAAATAACAAATTGTTTCGAATTTAATATTTTGAGTTTTGAATTTGTTTAGAATTTAGGGTTTAGAAATTAGAAATTTATAAATATGATTTCTTTAATTCAGAGAGTAACAAAAGCAAAGGTAAATATTAAAGAAAAAGAATATTCTTCAATAGGAAAAGGTTACGTAATTTTACTTGGTATATTTTACGATGATACTGAACACGATGTAGACAGGCTTGTTGAAAAAATTGTAAACATAAGGATTATGTCAGATTCTAAAGATAAGATGAATCTTTCAATAAAAGACATTAAAGGTGAGACTCTTCTTGTTTCTCAATTCACGCTTTGCGCAGATACATCTGGTGGCAGACGACCTTCATTTACTAAAGCGAAAAAACCACAAGAAGCTGAAAAATTATATGAGCTATTTGCGTCAAAATTAAAAAAGAATAGTGTAAATATCAAGACAGGAAGTTTTGGAGACTATATGGAAGTTCAAATCTTCAACGACGGCCCAGTAACAATAATTCTTGACTCCAAAAAAATATAATCACTTTCATACACGATCGTTATAAAAATGATGACACTTTTAAGTCACGATCGTCGTGTAATTGTGTCGGAAATCACACATATATAAATAAACAATTTCTTTAATTAAGGTAAAAAAAGTCTGTTATTACAAGCCAATAAGTTATAATGTGGTCGAACTTAGCTCGACTTCACTGAGCTGAGCTCGGTGGCTGGGGAGAGAATTGAACTCTCGACCATTCGCTTATGAAACGAATGCTCTTCCACTGAGCTACCCAGCCAAAAGTTGACTTTTGAGTTATAATATTATACTAAAGCCACATGGAAAAACCTGATATCAGTATAATAATTATCTCTTACAATACTAGGCAAATTACAAAAAACTGTCTTGATTCAATAATCAAGTCATTAAAAAATACTGATTTAAAATATCAAATCATCGTAGTTGATAATAACTCAAAAGACAGTTCCCCAACTTTACTCAATTCATACTTAAAAAAGTATCCGACCGTTTTTAAAATAATTTTAAATAAAGAAAATTCAGGCTTTGGCAAGGCAAACAATCAAGGAGTAAAAATTGCAAATAGTGATTATTTACTTCTTCTCAATTCCGATACAGTAACTCTAAATAATTCAGTAGAAAAGTTGTTAAATTATTATAAAAAAAATGAAAATATCGTAAATTTTGCAGGTGCAAAGCTATTTAACAAAGATATGTCAAAACAATCATCTGCTGCACCATTTTTTTCTCTTCCTGTAGTTTTTGCAGCTTTATTTTTAAGAGGTGACTATTGGGGTTTAACTAGGTCTTCTCCAAATGTAATCAAAAAGGTAGATTGGGTTTCAGGTGCTTGCATATTAACCTCAAAGGAAAACTATCAAAAAGTAAATGGCTTCGACGAAAGCGTTTTTATGTATATGGATGAAGTAGATTTATTATATAGGGCAAAAAGACAAGGTTTAAATACTTATTTCTATCCCAATGCTAAATTTATACATATTGGGTTTGCTTCATCAGGGTCTAAATCGTATCCAGTAGTACAAGTTTTTAAAGGATTAATCTTTTTTTATAAAAAGCATTGTTCAAAGTGGGCATTTCTTTGGCTTTTGATTATGCTAAAATTAAAAGCAAAAGTATCCTTATTAATTGGAAAAGCCACAAAAAATAATTATCTAATAGAAACATATGAAAAGGCTCTTGAAATGGTTACAATCGTTTGATAATAATCTTTTAAATATTTTTCTCTACGTATATATTTTTCTTATCCCTCTTTACTTTAAATTTCCATTTATAGATATAGAATTTACTTACATATATATCAGGCTTGAAGATATATTTATAGCTATTTTTTACTTTTTATTTCTAGTGCAACTTCTAAGAAAAAAAGTGAAACTTAGAACAAAATTTTTAATGCCAGTAATTCTTTTTTGGATTTCTATATCTATTTCATTTCTGCTAGGTTTCTACGTTATTAACACCGTACCTGTATTCCAACTTGGTTTACTACATACTTTAAGAAGAGTTGAATATATGTCTATATTTTTTATAGCTATGTCGCTAATTACTTCAAAAAAAATGTTTTTAAGAATACTAAAACTTTATATAGCAACTTTGTTAATTGTGTCTTTATACGGTATTGGCCAAAGGTTTTTTAACCTACCTGCTGTACAGACTGCAAACCCTGAATATGCAAGAGGACACATCTTATACCTTACACCTGAAGCCAGAATATCTTCTACCTTTGGAGGACATTTTGATCTATCTGCATATTTAACATTCTCTATTCCTATTGCTATTGGATATTACCTTTTTTCAAAAAGTAAATTCCTTATTTTTATATTTTCACTTGCTATCAGTAATCTTATATATACAGTACAAAGAATATCTTTTTTTGCCTATGCTTTTACTACAACTATATTTTTATCTATTGTTAAAAGATTCAAACTTTTGATATATATTTTAATTCTATCTTCTGTCCTTATTTTAGTTTCAGGCGAACTTACTCAAAGATTTGCTCAGACTTTTCAATTTAAAATGATATTTGTCGATAGGCTTAGTGGATCTGTAGATATTAGTCAAAAGATTACAACAAAAGAACTACCAGCAGGAAGTTTGGAAATACCTATTCCTTCAAAAAAGAAAATAATTACCAAAACTGAAAAAGAAAAATTAGAAATAGCTGGCATAGCTCAACAAAAAGCTCTTGCAGAAGCTCGCCTTAAAGGTATAGCTATAAATAGTCCTGAATTTGAAAAATTAGTTAATCAATTTTCGTCTTTAATTGACGTAAAAAGAGCTCTACTTTGTGACATTTCATGTTCAACCAGACTTCAAATAGAATGGCCACGTGCGATTTTTGCTTTTCTTAGAAATCCATTATTTGGCTCTGGAGCATCTTCTATCACAGAAGCCACAGACAGTGATTATTTTAGATGGATAGGAGAATTTGGTTTAGTAGGAACGGTTTTGTTTTGGTACATCTTATTTGCAATTTTACGTTTTAATATAAAAAATAGAAAATACCTATTAAAGAGTGAAAAAGAATTATATTTTGGATTTATTTTTGGTTTTATAGCTTTGATTCTAAACGCAAGCTATATTGACGTTTTTGAAGCTTCAAAAGTGGCATATAGTTTTTGGTTAATTTCAGGAGTATTTACAGGATATATGTTAACGAAAGTTTCTGAAAGTAAAAAATCTTAATATGAAATTTAAAGACATCATAACAATATTAGTTATACTATTAATAGCTCTTTTACTTAGACTTTATAAAATTGATGCTCCCCTTGCTGATTTTCATTCTTGGAGACAAGCTGATACAGCTGCTGTTTCAAGAAACTTTATCAATAAAGAGTTTAACTTATTAAAACCAACATATGACGATTTATCTAATATTCAATCAGGAAAAGAAAACCCACAAGGATTAAGGTTTGTAGAATTCCCTCTATATAATGCAATCCCAGCACTAGCCTATAAATATGTTCCAATATTGCCCTTGGAAATATATGGAAGACTTGTAACTATATTTTTTTCGTTAATATTAATACTTGTAATCTATTACCTCCTGCGAGTAGAGGTTGGCTATTTTGGAGCAATATTTGGCTCTCTTATCTATGCCGTTTTTCCTTTTTTTGTATTCTTTTCTAGGGTATTTCTACCAGATACAACGGCTTTGTCTCTTACATTCCTCTCTATTTTTTTTGCTTATCTTTATGCAAAAACTAATAAAAAGAATGCATCTTTAATTTATCTTTTATTATTTTCGATATTTTTTTCCTCTGGTTTATTAATTAAACCTGTTGTTGTTTTTTTTATAATCCCAATCTTATATCTTTTCTATAAGAAATTTGGGTCTACTCTTGTCAAGAAAATTTCGTTTTATCTTTTTCTTTTTGTAACTTTTATTCCTTTTATCGCGTGGAGAGCTTATATATTGAATTTCCCTGAAGGAATACCAAACTATGGTTGGTTAATTGCATACGTTAATACTGCTCCTGATAAAGTGTTTATCTTTTTTAAGCCAGCCTTTTTTAGATGGATATTTTTCGAAAGAATCAACAATATTATTATGGGAGGATACTTGACGTTCTTCTTTTTACTTGGGATTTTTTACAAACAAAAGAGGATGTTTCTCTACTCCATATTATTTTCTTCAATCTTATATCTATTCGTATTTCAAGGAGGAAATGTTCAACATGAATATTGTCAAATAATGATACTCCCTGCTTTAGCAATTTTTAGCGGCTTAGGCATACATTATCTAATAAAATATAACCGTCAATTTATTGCCCCTTTATTTTCCTTTATTTTAGTTCTTTTAATTTTTTTATTTTCTTTTTTTGTATCATTCAATTTTGTGAAGAATTATTATAGCTATTCTACTGATCTTATAAATATCGCTAAAATAATAAAAGACGTGACTCAAAAAGATGACAAAATAATAACAGATACAATAGGAGATACTACCCTACTTTATCTATCAGAAAGAAAAGGAGCTCCTGCTCCTTTTAAAGATCTTCCAACTTTAAAATCCGAGGGATATTCTTATTTCGAGACACAAAACAAGGAAGTTGCGGATAGAATAGCATATGAAACTAATTTTCAAATAGTTTTTCAAAATGAAAAATTCACACTCTTTAAACTATGACCCCCACTTCGCCACATATCTTATGGTATTTTGGCTACGATTGGGGTTATACCAATCGAAACTATTATGAATATTCTATTTAAAAATTATAGTGAAGTGGTATGAGGATTCTAATGGTTACTCCATACTTGCCGTATCCACCAGCTTCCGGTGGGCAAATAAGATCCCTTAATCTTCTTAAATATCTAAGTTCAAATAATGAAATATATTTAGTTTCGCTTTATAAAAATCATGATGAAAAAAAATATATTAAATTTTTAACTAAATACTGTAAAGAAATTCATCTTTGTAAAAGACCAAAAAAACCCTGGCAATTGAAAAACATTTTAAAGTCAGTTTTTACTTCAAAACCGTTTCTAATCGTGAGAAATTATTCACCTGAAGCTTTAGTCACAATCAAAAATCTTCTTAAAAGAGTTAAATTTGATGTTATACACTCCGAGACATTTTATGTTATGCCTCATATACCAAAAACAAAAATTCCTATTCTTTTAGTGGAACAAACCATAGAATACAAAGTATATAAACATTTTATTGATGGAATTTCGGTTATATTAAGGCCCTTTTTGTATATTGATGTTTTAAAACTTAGGTATTGGGAAAGGTACTATTGGAACCAAGCAACTTTGGTCGCTACTGTTTCTCAACTCGATAAAAAAATAATTAGGCAGGAAGTTCCAGATGTAAACATTGCTGTAATACCAAATGGTGCTGGAGATGAAATGTTTGAACCAACAATTAAAAGTAGAGGTACTATCAATCCAATACTTTTATTTTTAGGAAATTTTTTTTGGTTACAAAATATAGAAGCTGCTCAATTTACTATTAAAAAAATACTCCCTCAATTAGAATCTAAAGTTCAAAACTTTAAAATAGTTATTGCTGGACAGCAAGCAAAAACAATTAAGACAGCTAGTAATAAGATTAAGATTATAGAAATTGAGGAAAATGATTCAGGGAAAGTAAAAGAACTTTATCAATCTGCTACTTTATTTATAGCTCCTATATTCGGACCTGGTGGAACAAGACTCAAAATACTAGCGGCAATGGCTGCAGGATTGCCTGTAATATCAACAAGTGTTGGAATTGAAGGACTTAATGCAAAAGACAATCAACACGTATTAGTTGCAAATAGTAAAGATGAGTTTGTTATAAAAATATTAAAAGCTCTCTCTGATAAAAAACTCTATAAAACCTTGCAAGAAAATTCTTATCAACTTGCCAAAAATAAATACAATTGGAAAAGTATTTCTAAAAAGCTTGAAAAAGTTTACAAAAATATCACAAAATAAATGAAGATTGGTGTTGACATATCACAAATAGCATATAAAGGCACGGGTGTGAGTAGATTTACAAAAGGTTTAATAGATACAATTCTGGAATATGACAAAAATAACGAATGGTTATTTTTTTTCTCTTCTTTAAGAAATCAACTTAAATACGAGATCGCGAAAAATATTAAAAAAAAAGGTTTCAAAATATTAGATTTTCCGTTTCCACCTATATTTCTTTCTTTTTTATGGAACAAGCACCATATATTTAAAATAGATAATTTAATTAAAAATCTTGATTGGCTTATCACATCAGATTGGATAGAACCTCCTAGTAATTTTAAAAAGGCTACGATTGTTCACGATCTTATTTATAAGAGATTTCCAGAAACCTTAGATAGCTTAATAATAAAAACACAAAATAAAAGACTCGGGCACGTTAAAAAAGAATCTAATCTAATATTTGCAGACTCCCAATCCACGAAAAATGACTTAATAAATCTGATGAACATCGAGGACAAAAGAATAGTTGTTAATTACCCAGGAGTAAAAATTCTAAAAACTGAGTTAGATTTTGATAAACAAACTCTAAAAAAATATCAATTAAATAAAACATATGTTCTTTCCGTTGGAAAAATTGAACCTAGAAAAAATATCCAAAGACTAATAGATGCTTTTTTAGGTTTAAGCTTACAAAATGTAGAACTTGTAATTATAGGAGAATACGGCTGGGGTCCAAAAATTAAAAAATATGAAAATATAAGATATCTAGGTTATGTTAACGATAATGAATTATTTTCTATCTATAAATCCAGTCTTTTTTTTGTATATCCATCGCTTTGGGAAGGCTTTGGGTATCCTGTTATAGAAGCTATGGCCTCAGGAAAAGCGGTAGCTACATCTAATACTTCATCTTTATCAGAAATAGTACAAGACGCAGCTCTTACTTTTAACCCATATAAGACTTCTGAAATACAACATGCGATAAAAACACTTCTTGAAAATAAAGCTTTAAGAGAAGAATTAGTGATAAAAGGTAAAAATACTTATAAAAAATTTACTTGGGAAGATTATTATAAAACTTTAATTGCCAACTTAAACACTATAAAATAGATTTAAATGATAACAATAGGAATCGACGGAAATGAAGCAAATGTCAAAAAACAAGTTGGAGTATCTGTATATGCTCAAAACCTTCTATTAGAATTCAATAAAAAAGCAATTGAAACTACTCGATTTAATATTTATTTAAAAAACAATATTGTTAATACTATGCCTAATGAAAAATCTTTTTTTAAGTATATATTTGTAAATGGTAAGTTTTTATGGTCACAACTTTTTCTTCCATTTAAGCTCCTTATTGGAGAGAAAAATGACGTTTTCTTTTCACCAGCACATTATGTACCAAGATTCACTAATACTCCGATAATCGTTACTATTCATGATCTTTCGTATTATTATTTTCCTAATGAATTCTTAAAAAGGGATTTGTTTAAATTAAAAAATTGGACAAAATACAGTATTCATAAAGCAAAAAAAATAATTGCAGTATCTGAAAATACTAAGCTAGATATTATAAAATTTTTTGGTATTCCTAAAGAAAAAATTCAAGTTATTTATAATGGTTATGAAAAAAAAATAATTAAAAATGATTTTGATAAAAAATTAATAAACAGAGTTAGTAAAAATCTCTATATTTTATATGTAGGTACTCTTCAGCCTAGAAAAAATATTCAAACTCTAATAGATGCTTTTATAAAATTTTTACTACAAAATAAAAATTTTAGATTAGTTATTGCCGGGAAAAAAGGATGGCTCTATTCTGAAATTTTTAAAAAGGTAAAAGAAAGTGGGTTTTCAAAAAAAATTATTTTTACAGACTACGTCAACAACTCTACGCTTAAAAAGCTTTATCAAAATGCTTTCTGTTTAGTACATCCTTCTTTATATGAAGGATTTGGAATACCTCTTCTTGAAGCAATGAACGAGGGTTGCCCTATCATATCGTCAAACACATCAAGTCTTCCAGAAATTGCTGGAGATGCAGCTTTATTTTTTGAGCCAAAAAATGTTGACCACCTAGTTTTTCAAATAAATAATTTAGTTAAACATGAAGACTTAAAGAATACTTTAATAGCAAAAGGAAAAGAAAGAGTGAAACTTTTTTCATGGAAAAAATGTGCCTCTGAAACTCTTAAGGTAATAAAATCCGCATCAAATAGTAAATAAGTTCAATATCGAATTTTTTTACTTAGTGGGAACCCTCCTCGCTGGTATTACGAGGAATCCCAAAGCGTAAAAAAATTGATATCTTCACTTATTTAAGTTTATTTGACGGGTGGCAAAGTGAAAGGGATCCCATCAGCGCGCAGTTGATTGTGTGATTTCGTCAATCACGAGCACTGATGGGAATGAAACTTTGACAGGATCCGTCAAAAATAAAGAAATTAAGCTTATTGTTGTATACTAATATTATGAAAGTAAATTTTGTTCCCGAAACTTTTAATCCTAAAATATATAATTCAGTAATCTTTCATCCTTTGCAGTCTTGGGAATGGGGAGAGGTAAGAATAAAAACGGGATTAAATATTTTCAGAATAGGAGAATTCAGTGAAAATAAACTAAAAAATAGTTATTTGGTAACCTTGCATAACATTCCTTTTACAAATTTTAAGATCGGTTATATCGCAAGATCTTCAGTTCCTTCAAAAGAAATATTGGAGTTTCTAAAAAAACAAGCATTAAAAGAAAATGTCATTTTTTTTAAATTTGAGCCCTATGAAAAGAAAGCGGATTTAAAAAAACTAGATTTATCAAATTTTAAAAGATCTACCCATCCTTTATTTCCTGATTGGACAATTATCCAAGATATTAGTCAAGATGAGAAAGTTTTATTTAATAAATTAAAACCTAAAACACGATATAACATAAAACTCGCACAAAAAAAGGGTATAATAATAAAAGAAGAAACCAATCAAAAAGGTTATAAAATATTTGAAAAGTTATATTTCGAAACAACAAAAAGACAAAATTACCACGGTCATAATAAAAACTATCATAAAATTATTTGGCAAAATCTCAAAAATAAAATTTCGCATATTCTAATCGCCTATTATAAAAACGAACCATTATCTGCGTGTGAGCTTTTCTTATATAAAGATAGGGGATACTATGTTTATGGAGGATCATCTATCAATTATAGAAATTTAATGGCGTCAAATTTACTTATGTGGGAAGCTCTAATGTTTTGCAAAAACAAAGGTTGTATATCATTTGATATGTGGGGATCCTTATCAAAAGATTACTCTCAATCTCATCCATGGGCCGGATTTACTAGGTTTAAAGAAGGATACGGTGGAGATTTTGTAGAAATGATTGGAAGCTATGATTTTATAATCAAACCTTTAGTATATAGACTTTACAATTTTGCTTATTTTTTAAGAAAGCTTTACCTTGAAATTTAATTATCTTTTCTAATTTGCGTAAATTGTTTTGATAGTATAAATGAAGATTGGGGTATTTTTTTAGGAAAAGCTAGAGCTTCTTTTAGCATTTCATCGATATGGTCCACAAAAATAAAATTTAAATCATCGAGAATATATTTTGGTATATCAATTAAATCTTTTTTATTATCTTTTGGAATTATAACTTTTTTTATTCTTGCTCTATGTGCCGCTATAATTTTTTCTTTTATTCCACCAATCTCTAAAACTCTACCTCTTAAAGTAATCTCTCCTGTCATAGCAACATCTTTTCGTATAGGTATTTTTGTAAGTGCAGAAATCATCGCGGTTGTAATAGCTATTCCTGCTGAAGGACCATCTTTTGGAACTGCACCTTCTGGAACATGAACATGTACTTCAATTTTATTAAAAAAGTTTTTATCAAGTCCAAAAACGGTCCATCTTGATCTTATATACGATAGAGCAGCTCTACAAGATTCTTTCATTACGTCTCCTAAATGTCCTGTAAGAGTTAATTCTCCCTTACCTGGCATTATTGCCACTTCTATAAATAATACATCTCCCCCTGCTTGTGTCCATGCAAGACCGGTTGAAATTCCAATAGTATTTTTTGTTTCAATCATTTGTGCAGAATATTTATAAGGTCCTAAATATTTCTCTACTTCTTGAAGCCCGATTATTGCCTTTCTTTTTTTCTTTTCAACAATTAGTTTAGCTATTTTTCTACAAAGATTTGCTATTTGTCTTTCTAACTCTCTAACTCCTGCTTCTCTTGTATATCTTCTTATTAATATTTTTAATGAACTATCTGTGATTTTTATATTTTTGCTTGTAAGTCCATGTGCGCTTAATTGTTTTTGAATAAGATATTTCTTAACAATATTAAATTTTTCATCTTCTGTATAGCCTGGAAAGTGAACCACCTCCAATCTATCAAGCAAAGCGTCTGGAATAGTGTCTAATATATTTGCTGTAGTAATAAAAAATACATCAGATAAATCAAAAGGAACTTCAAGGTAATGGTCAGAAAAAGCATGATTTTGTTCAGGATCAAGTGCTTCAAGAAGAGCAGAACTTGGGTCCCCTCGATAATCGCGACCAATCTTATCAATTTCGTCCATCATAAATACTGGATTTTTTGTTCCTGAATCTTTTATTCCCTGTACTATTCGTCCAGGGAGAGCTCCAACATATGTTCTTCTATGTCCTCTAATTTCAGCTTCATCTCTTATTCCACCTAATGATATTTTTACAAACTCTCTTCCTAATGCTCTTGCGATAGATTTCCCAAGAGAAGTTTTACCAACTCCTGGCGGACCAACAAAACAAAGAATTGTTGGTTGATTTGCAGCTTTGCTATTGGCAACTTTGTTTTCCTTCTTTAATTCAAGTACTGCAAGATATTCTAATATTCTTTCTTTTATTTTTTTTAATCCATAGTGATCATCATCGAGTATTTTTTGAGCTTTTTTAATATTTATATCATTTGCTTTAGATATAGACCATGGTAGATCAACAAGCCATTCGAGATATGTTTTGATATAAGATGACTCTGGATTAAATTGTGACATTTGAGAAAGTCTTTTTAATTCCTTATAAGCTTTTTCTTCAACCTCTTTTGGCATTTTCGCTTTTTTTATCTTTACTCTAAATTCATTCAATTCTTTATCCTCGCCTTTTCCTCCAAGCTCTTCTTCTATAGTCTTCATTTTTTCTCTAAGAATGGATTCTTTCATTCCTTGCTCAACCTTTCTTTTAGTTTTCGCAGAAATGTTTTGTTCAATTTCCAGAATTTTTATTTCTCGATTTATATAATCAACTTCTTTTTTCAATCTTTTTTTGATCGAATCTTCTTCAAGTAATTCCTGTTTTTCCTTTTCTCTTAAATCCAGAACCATTGCAACCTGATAAGAAAAGTCCTGTGGCGATCGAACATTTAAGATATTCATTAAAAAGATAAAATCAATAGTTTTACCCAAATTTATTGCTTTTTTAACTTGTGTAGAAATATATCGAATATGACCCCTTGTTTCTTCATCGTCAGTTAATTTCTCTAAAATGGGTTGATAAGAAGCTTCAAAAAAAGGTTCATCTTGTATGTATTCTTTAATCTTTACCTTTTCAAGCCCTCTGACTAACGCATTTATTTCACCCTTATCACCATGAACCACGTTTTTTATCATTACAACAACACCAATTTCAAAAAAATCTTCAACTGAGGGATTATCTAAAGATGGAGTTTTTTGCATTACAAGAATAAGTTTCTTATCCCGTTTTAACGCTTCATTTATACCTTGTGTACTTTTGTTTCTTCCAAAAATTAATACATTCTCTGTTCCTGGAAGAATAATGCCTTCTCGTACTGCAACAAGGGGGAGTTTCTTCTCAGATAAAGAAATCATATAATTAGCAGTATAGCCTATGCTTTGCTAACTGTCAAGCATAAAAATACCCTAAGGGAATATTTGTTTTCCGTCTTTGTCATGAATAATTATTGCAGCGGTTGGGCAAGATTTGGCAGCTTCAATTATTACTTCACGTGTTTCTTCATTAGCCGAATCGAGAATTATAGCTTTTGCCTCTGAATCAAGATCAAATGCTTTAGCTGCTACGGCTACACAAGTTGCGGCCCCAATACACAAATCTCTATCTGCATAAACCTTCATTCCTTTTACGATAGTTGGACCTGATGGCTTTTTTGGATCTTTTAGTTTCATATTTATATTTTTAAAATTCTATTTATAGCATTAATAGGTAACATAAGACATTTTACTCTACTTTCTGATATTTTAACATTTATAAGCTTCTCCATAAAAGTTTTATCAATTTTTTTTAATTCTTTAGTATTTCTACCTTTTAAATATTCAAATAATATTGAAGAAGATGCTACTGATATGGCACATCCTTCACCTCTGAACTTAATATCTTTAATACTATTTCCTTTTAATATAACATCAACTATTATTGAATCGCCACACAACGGATTGTTAAAAGATCCAGAATATGTTGGTTTAACTAGTGATCCAAAATTTTTAGGACTCTTATAGTGTTCAAGGATATTCTCTTTATATATATTTGTCATGAAAATATTTTTTTTGCTTTCTCTAGACCTGCTACTAAACTATCAACATCATTTTTGTCATTGTATACATAAAAGCTTGCTCTACATGATGCGTTAATTCCAAATCTAGTATGAAGGGGCATTGTACAATGATTTCCTGCTCTTATACATACTTTGTTATCGTTAAGAAGAGATGTCAGATCATGAGGGTGTATTCCTTTGAGATTAAAAGAAATTATTCCTGCTCTTTTTTTTGGACTTTTTGGTCCATAAATCGTAATATTGTCACCAAATCGTTCAATTAATCGTTTAATTGAATAATTTACAAGTTCCTTTTCATGTTTTTCAATATTATCTAGTCCTATTTTTTCTAAAAATTGTATTGCCTTTCCAAGTCCTATAGCTTGAGCAATAGCTGGTGTTCCGGCTTCAAACTTTTCAGGAACATCCGCATAAGTTGTTTTTTTTATTTTAACTTCATTTATCATCTCCCCTCCAAATTGAAAAGGGTACATTTGATCCAACAGTTCTTTTCTTCCCCATAAAACTCCAATTCCTGTTGGACCAAGCATTTTATGCCCTGAAAATGCTATAAAATCACATCCTATCTGCTGAACATCGACCTTCATATGTGGAATAGCTTGAGCACAGTCTAGAACTACAATTATGTTTTTATTTATTGATTTTAAATCTTTAATAATTTTTTTAACTGGATTTATTGTTCCTAACATATTTGAAACAAAAGTTAATGCAACTATTTTAGTTTTTTTATTCACAATTTTAGAAAAAGTATTAGAGTCAGCTTGTAAATAACCGTTATTATCAATATCAAGTACCTTAAACACTCCTTGATTTTCAGCCGCTAGCTGTTGCCAGGGTATAAAGTTTGAATGATGCTCTGTAATGCTTGTTAAAACTTCATCATTTCTACCTATAATTTCTCTCCCTAAAGAATAAGCGATTAAATTAATAGATTCTGTAGTACCTCGTGTAAATATAATTTCACTCGTTTTTGCGTTTATGAATTTTGCCACCATATCTCTTGCATCTTCATATTCTTTGGTAGCTTGCTCCCCTATGTCATAAATCCCTCTTTTTACATTAGCGCTATATTTAGTGTAATAATCCACTAACTTATCAATTACAATTTGTGGTTTAAGCGAAGTTGCAGCAGAATCAAGATATACAAGATTAGGATTATTTTTATAAATTGGGAATAGATGTTTTACTTTCATATCTTATTTATTATATCTTTTTGTATCTGATCAAACTCGTTTTTTGAAGCACTTATTTTTATTTTATCAAAGATTTCATTAAGAAATCCTTTTACAACAAGGTTTTCTGCTTCATTTTGTTCTATATTTCTTGAGTTTAAATAAAACATCGTCTCTTTGTCAATTTTTCCTGTAGTTGATCCATGAGTGCAATATACATCATCTGCCAAAATTTCAAGATATGGTTTTGTATCAATAAAAGAATCTTTTGACATAAGCAAGTTTTGATTTTTTTGATAAGCCTTTGTTTTTTGGCCTGTTTTTTCTATTTTTATAAGACCTTTAAATTGAAACCTAGATTTATCATAAAGTATTGCTTTTACTAAAAGATTAGATGTAGATTTTGGGGCTATGTGAACCTGATTTGTATTTATGTTAAAACTTTTTTTATCTTTACCAATTATTATTCCAAGTATTTCCAAATCAACTCCCTTACTTTTTATAAAGAATTTATAATCTCCAGATATATTAGAAAAAAACACAGTATATTTTCCAGGTTTTTCAAACAAGTAATTTTTCTTTTTGTTTTTATTTAAATATATAAAAGACATATGTGTATGTTATCCAACTGATCCTGTCATCTCAAGCCTAATAAGTCTGTTCATTTCAACTGAATATTCAAGTGGGATTTCTTTAGTGATAGGCTCAATAAATCCGTTTACAAGAAGGCTTTCCGCTTCATATCTATCTAAGCCTCGAGACATCATATAGAACAGTTTGTTCTCACCTAATTTTTCAACTGTAGCCTCATGCTGTACTTTTGTATCATTTTCTTTTATCAACATCGTTGGATATGTGTCTGACCTTGATTTTTTATCTAAAATCAATGCATCGCAGGATACGTAAACTGATGAATCTACAGCTCCAGGTCTGACCTGAACTAAACCTCTATATGAAGTTCTTCCTCCATCTCGTGATATTGATTTTGATATTATTCGAGACGACGTATTTTGAGCAAAATGAAAGATTTTAGCACCTGCATCTTGATGCTGTCCTTTTGCAGCATATGCTATAGAAAGAACTTCACCTTTAGCTCTTTTACCCATAAGATATATGCTGGGATATTTCATTGTTACGCACGAACCTATATTACAATCTACCCACTCCATAATCGCATCTTCTTCTGCTTTTGCTCTTTTCGTGACTAAATTGTATACGTTTGAACTCCAATTTTGAACCGTAGTATAACGCACTTTTGCTCCTTTTTTAACAAATATTTCAACAACTGCTGCGTGAAGTGAGCTTGAAAAGTATATAGGCGCAGTACACCCTTCAATATAATGAACTTTGCTTCCTTCTTCAGCTATTATCAAAGTTCTCTCAAACTGCCCAAATTTGTCTGAATTTATACGAAAATAGGCCTGTAAAGGCATTTTTACATCTACACCCTTGGGAATATATACAAAGGAGCCTCCAGACCATACGGCTGAATTTAAGGCTGCGAATTTATTATCTTGAGCAGGAATAAGAGTACCTAAATATTGTTTAACTAGTTTTGAGTATTTTTTTAAGGCCGTATCCATATCACAGAATATTACCCCTAATTTCTCCAAGTGCTTACTTACACTTTCATAAACGACCTCAGAATCATACTGTGCATTTACGCCTGCTAAAAAACCTTTTTCAGCCTCTGGTATGCCTAATCTATCATATGTTTCCTTGATTTCTGATGGAAGATCTTGCCATGTTTTAGCCTGACTTTCTATTGGTTTTATATAGTAATAAAGATTATTAAAGTTAATTTCTGATAAATCAGCCCCCCATGTAGGCATATGTTTTTTCTCAAAAATATCTAAAGATTTGAACCTAAAATCAGTCATCCACATAGGCTCATTTTTCATTTTTGAAATATCTTTAACTATTTTTTTGTTTAATCCTTTTTTAGATCTATAAAGATAGGATTTAGGCATTGAAAATCCATATTTTTGTTTGAAATTTAAGCGAGAATTTTTAATCATTGGTTATTTGTATTCCTTATAACCGTGCTTTTCTATCTTTTCTGCAAGTTTGCTTCCGCCTGACACTTTAAGCTCACCTTCAACTAAAACTAAAACCTTATCGGGTTTTAAGTAACGTAGAACCCTGTTGTAATGAGTTATTAAAATAAACGTTTTATCTTTTTTATATTTGTTTAATACTTTTGTAATTATTTTTAAAGAATCAACATCTATGCCTGTATCTATTTCGTCAAATATTATGACTTTTTTATCAAGAGCAATTGCCTGTAAAACTTCAAGCTTTTTTCGCTCTCCACCAGATGCTGACTGGTTTAAACCCCGAGTCAAAAGATCTTCTGAAATATGAAGCTCTTTTGCTAGGCTTTTTAAACTTTGAAAAAGTTTCAGAACATCTTTTTCATTGTCTTTTGCTGCTCTAATTAACTGCAAAACTGATACTCCATTAAGTTCTTGCGGAGATTGGAATGTAAGAAATATTCCTTTTTTTACTCTTTTATGGGTTTTTAGATTTATAATGTTTTTATTATCAAGAAGTATTTTGCTTTTTGAGGATAGCCTATATGAAGGGTGGCCGACAATTGATAGAGCTAATGTAGATTTGCCTGAACCATTCGGACCCATAATTGCATAAATTTTACCTTTTTCAAAGTTATAAGAAAATTGCTTTAATATGCTCTTTTGACCTACTTTGACACTAAGATTTTGTATCTTTAACATACGAAGTAGTAGTTTATCACATACAATATATTATTTCTTTTATAACCCATAAATACACATTAACCGACGTTATAAAATACTATAAATTAGAGTTTAAGATATAATTTATCTATAATGTCTAAAGAAAATAATAAATACATAAAATACATTGTTTATATTGCAGTTCTTGTAGTATTATTTTTTCTTCTCAAAGAAACTCCTCTTCCTAAAATAACTAATTATTCTCTATCTACTTTAACTCCAACTCCTTTAATTTTTCAAGCTCATCAACAACCGCAACAACAAGATGATGGTGAACCGTGGGGAGTAGCAAAACAAATAGGTCCACATACCTACACAATGAAAGTCGGTCAAGATCCAGTTATAGCTACTCCACAAGAAGCTTTTGATGCTTTAAATGATTATAGATATAAAAATGGGAGAGAAAAACTACAATGGAGCGACACTTTAGCCTCTTATGCAAAGTCACGATCTGATTATTTCGTTTCTAGAGGAGATACAGATGCACACGCTGGTTTTGAAGATTTTTTAAATAATCAAGATGGTTTCCAAAAATTAGGGTTTAATAGCGTAGGAGAAAATTCATCTTATGGATATAGATTAAATGGTGTACATTTGATTGAATGGATGTATGCTAGTGATGAAGGACATAATGAAAATCAATTAAACAGTTCTTGGACTCATATAGGGATAGGAATATCAGGAGACACTACAGAATTCATTTTCGCAAGTAACTAATTAGTTACTGAGATAATTTTATTTGGCAGTTAGTTCGTCAAAGATTTGTCGCACAGACACTATCCCTTGCTCTTTTGAGCGATAAGCATTGGAACCAGCAAAGACTATGCCTTCTTTAGAATTGCCAACTCTAGAATTGTGAAGAGCATCCATTATACAGTATGCTTTGTCACCCTTAGTACTTCTAAAATTACATACCTCTAAACAATTAGCCGCACATTTATATTTAGGCCTTTCACCTCTTTCTATCTCCTGTGAAAACTCCGTTCGAATTGCTCGGCCAGGTATACCCACTGGGCTTTCAACTAATACAATATCTTCTTCTTTTGCATTTAGGTATTTTTGCTTGAATTCTTCAGAGGCTCCACTTTCATGAGTACATACAAAGCGAGTTCCCATTTGTATACCCTTTGCCCCTAATGCAAGCATACGGTCAATATCAGACCTGTCATAAATCCCTCCTGCAGCAATAATTGGAATATTATAATCATGATCGTCTAACCATTTTCGGCTTTCTGGAATTGCATTAACTAAAAGTAAATCACTATCATAAATAGTTTGACTCGAAGTAACGCCTAAATGACCGCCAGCTGTAGAAGGTTCTTCAATGATAATAGCGTCAGGTTGTCTTTCATAATGACGTAACCACCATTTCGTAATGACTCTAACTCCTTGAGCAGAAGAAACAATTGGAATAAGAGCAACTTCTGGATAATCTTTAGTTAGTTCAGGTAAATTCAAGGGTAAACCCGCACCAGAAACAATAAACTTAGCACCACCTTTTAATGCTGTTCTGACAAGTGCGTCATAACCTTTAATTGCAGCCAATAAATTAACACCCCATACTCCATTAGGATCAATCTCCTTGGCTTTATGAAGCTCGTCTAACAAAGCTTGGCGATTAGCTTTAAAGAAAGGTAAATGGGCATATTCTTTTATACCGTGTCCTAATCCTACTCCACCAATTGTTCCTATTCCTTCAGCTTTTGTCGCTGCAGTAGCTAACTCAGCCCCACTAATACCTATTGACATCCCCCCCTGAAATATAGGTTTTTTAACACTATACGCTCCTATATTTAATGGTGGTAATTCTGCTCGGCTCATTACGTCATAGTATATTAAAAATATACGAAATATCAATAAATAAAATACTCCAAATTAACCTAAAAAGAAGTTTAAAATTACACAGTAGGAGTTGTTTGAGGTTGAGTAGATTCAAGTTTCTTTGCGCGCTTGAAATCTCGTCTTGATGAAATAATAGGTATTGCGCCAAGAAAAGCGATTGTTACTGCAACTCCAATTTCCCAAAACGCAGCACCACCAGCTACCACTTTTAATGAAAGACCATCACTTAATAATCTTTTACCCCATCCTTTACTATTAGTTATTTCTTGAGATGCTAATGAATTAGATCTTTCTGCAGTCATTATTTAAGGATTATCGCACACCAACGCTCAAAAATCAATTTAAATTGAAATTATTTTTTGTTTACTTTTAAGGATAAGAAGAAGACTGAAACCATAACTAGAAGGCAAGCTATACATACTGGACACACGACATTAAGTTGAAATAACTCTCTATATCCTAAATAAAGACAAAATAGAAGGCCAAAAGTAGCAACGCCAAATACTAGCTTTGGTCTTTTTAATAAAGAGCCTATAAATATTACAATATATCCTATTAATCCATACAAAGCTGAAGGAATACCAAGAATTAAAGATAGTGGCCCAGATATAATAGCATCACAATTTACAGTCGCACTTATAGTACATGGACTAAATTGAGGTTGAGTAAGAAAACTGTAAAACAAATATGTAGCAAGAAGAATACCTACAAATGAAAGATATGAAATCCATTTCCAAACAATGGTTTTATTTTTCATAAAAAAAGTATACCACAAGATAAAAATTGCTAGTCATTGTTCAACAAATAAATCAAATATACTAAAAACATAATAGCGATTTTTGGTAACGATCGTGTATGAAAGTACTATGGCTAATTTTATAAACTTAGTTTTGGTTCGCGATCAAAAGTTTTAAAATTTTTTACAAAAATTCCAGCTTGCGCTTTATAATGTGCCGCTACTCCTATCATAGCTGCATTGTCTGTACATAAATATTTTTGAGGCGGAAATATTATCTCCCCTTTAAATTCTTTTACAAGGCTCCGGAGTAAATTTCTAAGTCTTTTATTAGCCACAACTCCCCCACCAACAGCTATATTTTTAACACCAGTCATTTCTATCGCCCTTCTTGTTTTTAATATAATAGAGTCGAAAACTGCCTCTTGAAATGAACTTGCTATATCGTTAATTTCTTTTATTTTAAAGTCTTCATTATTATCTTTCAAAAGATAGTAAAGAGCTGTTTTAAGGCCGGAGAATGACAAATTAAGATTCTTTGATCTTCTCATTGGCCGTGAAAACTTAAATATATCTCTATTTTCAACTTTGCTTGCTATTCTCTCAATTACAGGTCCTCCTGGATAACCCAAATTCAACATCTTTGCAGCTTTATCAAGTGCTTCACCCGCTGCATCATCAACAGTAGCCCCAAGCAATTTAAATTTAAGATGATCCTCCCAAAGTATTATTTCTGTATGACCTCCAGACACAAGAAGACCTAAGTAAGGAAACATAAATGGCCTTTTTGGGTTACCCTTACTGTTTTGAGCAAATGAAGCATAAATATGTCCCTCCATATGATTTACAGGAATGATTTTTTTATTGTATTTCCTTGATAGCTCCTTTGCCTTCTCCACCCCCACCTCCAAGGCAATCGCCAACCCCGGCCCGTAGGTCACCGCAATGTAATCAATTTGATTAATTAAAGTTGAAATAATTTTAGGGGTGGCAAGAGTGGAAGGACTCCTAACAGCGCGCAGATCACCGCTTCGGTATCGAGCACTAATAGGAGGGAAACTCTTGACAGGACCTCTAAAATTTCCTTTAACCGCTTTGCTAAGAGCCTCTGCGATAACAAAATCTATTCTTTCTTGATGAGCTTTTTTAGCGATTGACGGCACAACTCCTCCCCATTTTTTATGAAGCAAAATTTGGCTATAAACAGAACTTCCAAGAATCTTTCTCCCCTCTGTAACTGCCACAGCTGTTTCATCACAAGACGTTTCAATAGACAAGATTTTCATTTGTTCTTTCCTATACTACTAATTAATAATTTCCGCTTTTCTTTTCCTAAATATGACATATCTATATATAAAACTTTTGCTTGAGTGGTAAATTTCTTAATCAAACGCGATGATTTTTCTCCCCATTCAATGCACATAACGTTTCCTTTTTGTAAATATCTTTCAAAGTCTACGTTAACAAGTTCTTCACCGTCCACAACATTATATAAATCCCCATGAATAAATTTTTGACTTTTAAAATTAAAGTTTTGACTTTTGAGTTTTGAATTTTGAGTTAATATATCGTATTCATAATAAATAACAAAGCTTGGTGAAACTATATTATTAATTCCAAGAAACTCTCCCAATCCTTTTGCAAAAATAGTTTTACCAACACCAAGCTCACCTTTCAAAACAAATACTAAAGGTCGTGTATTAATATCTTTAATATTTTCTTTTAAAAGTTTTTTTGCCAATTCTTTTGTTTCTTTTTCACTAACAGATATATATTTTTTCGTTTCTATTAACTTAACATCTCCTGTTCGCAGTTGTTTTATTCTTTCAGAAGTTAAATCAATAACAGTTGAAGGTTTTCTAAAGGGAAGCTTTCCTCCATCAATTACTAAATCTAAAAAATCTTTTCTTTTTTTTGATAGTTGTTTAAAAAAAGATTGGATAGAATAAACTGAACTATATCCAGAAATATTTGCAGAAGTTGCGGTAACAGGCTTGCCAAATTTTGAAACAAGTATGTCTATCAATTCAAAATCAGGATATCGAATACCTAAGGTTTGTTTCTCTGATAATAATAGTTTTGAAATCTGAAATTTTGATTTCTCCTTTTTATAATCTAAGACCACTGTAAATGGGCCAGGCAATATCTTTTCCATAATATTTTTTTGAGAAGAATTAATATTGCATATCATTTCAATCATTTGAATATTTGGAATAAATACTGATATTGCTTTTCCAGCAGGTCTTTCTTTAAAGCTTATTAATTTTTTAACAGCTTGTTCGTTTGTAGAGTCAACCAATAGTCCATATACAGTGTCTGATGGAAATACCACTAGCCCTCCATCTTTCAATACTTTTAAAGTTTGAGAGATTACTTTCTTTTTGTTTTTTTCTTCAAGTTTAATCAGCCTCATTTTGCAACAATTCTATCAGATGTTCTGTTAAAATACTCATTATGGGTCCAAAATCAAATATTAGTGTTAAGAAATATAAGTTTAAGATAAATATTAAAACTCTCTTCATTATATTCTTTATAGGACTATTTCTATATTTCTCTTTCAGATCTGTGTCTGACGAATTTAATAAAACCTTTCCTGAAAAATCTTTAACTCAAACAATCCATGATATAAAAGCTGACAAAATAAAAAATATTGAAATCATAGATAATAAAATCGTACTAACTTACAAAAATGACAATATGGGTTTGACTTTTAAAGAAACAGGTCAAAGCTTTATAAAAACTCTTCAAGACAATGATATTAATTTGAATAAACTAAATATAACTGTAAAAGATACTCAAACTTCAGCTGGCGTAGCATCTTTTCTTGCAAATCTTATCCCAACAATATTGTTAGTTGTGTTTTTCGTTTTTCTATTCAAACAAGCTCGTGGCGCACAAGATTCTGTTTTTTCTTTTGGTCAAGCAAAAACCAAACAATTTTCAAAAGATATGCCACAAATCACCTTTGCTGATGTCGCAGGGGTAGATGAGGCTAAACAGGCTTTAGAAGAAGTTGTTGATTTTTTGAAAAATCCAAATAAATATAAAAAGCTTGGCGCTAGAACACCAAAAGGAGTAATACTTGTTGGTCCTGCTGGATGTGGAAAAACCCTTCTTGCACGAGCTGTGGCTGGTGAAGCAAAAGTTCCTTTCTTTTCAATCGCTGGATCAGAATTTATGGAAATGCTAGTTGGAATTGGAGCAGCTAGAGTACGAAACTTGTTTCAAACTGCAAAGAAGGCTTCTCCATCAATAATTTTTATTGATGAAATCGATGCGATAGGACGAGCAAGAGCATACGGTGTTATGCAATCACACGATGAAAGAGAACAAACATTAAACCAAATTCTTGTTGAGATGGATGGTTTTGAACCAACAGCACAAGTAGTTGTTGTTGCTGCAACAAACAGAGGAGATCTTCTTGATCCTGCGCTACTTCGACCTGGAAGATTTGACAGAAGAGTAGTTGTAGACTATCCAGATCTTAAAGGAAGAGAAATGATTATAAAAATTCACGCTAAAGGAAAGCCTTTTAATAAAGGAGTTGTTTGGAAAAAAGTAGCTAAAAGGACTGTAGGCTTCTCAGGAGCTGATCTTGAAAATATGCTTAATGAAGCAGCTATTGGGGCGGCTCGAGAAGAAAAAAAATCAATTTCTGAAGAAAATATCGAAGAATCTGCAACTCGAGTAAAACTTGGACCTGAAAAAAAGAGAATTCAATCAGATATGGATAAAAAACTTACAGCTTATCACGAAGCAGGTCACGCATTAGTATCATACTTTCAATCAAATACAGATCCTGTACATAGAATTTCTATTGTTTCAAGAGGTGTGGCACTCGGATTTACATTAATTCCTCCTTCAAAAGATAAACTTCATGAAACTAAAACTCATCTTCTTGAAAGCATTTCTGTAATGATGGGAGGAAGAGCTGCTGAAGAGCTGGTATTTAAAGAAATTACAACTGGTGCAGCGAGTGACTTTGACCAAGCTACTCAAATAGCAAAAGCAATGGTTGTTGAATACGGAATGAGCAGCCTTGGACCTATTAATCTTGGACCATCTTCTGATATAACAAATATGAGTAAAAACTATTTTCAAGAACAAGGATCGTCTCAAGAAATTTTAGCAAAAATAGATCATGAATTAAGCAGAATATTATCAGAAGGCTATAAAAATGCTAAAAAAATACTGACCATTAATAGAAAGGCTTTAGACAAAGTTGCAAAAGAACTCATAAAAAAAGAAAGCCTTGACCAAGAAGAATTTGAAGCGTTAGTAAGTAAAAAGAAATGAAAACTCTTCTTCTCGTTGACGGCCATGCACTTATATATAGAGCTTATTTTGCACTTCCTCCTTTTAAAACAAAAAGCGGATTTCCTACAAATGTAATATACGGTTTTTTTACGATTCTTCAAAAAACAATTAATGACTTTAAGCCCGAATACGTCACTATTCTATTTGATACACCAAAGCCAACCTTTAGAAACAAGCTTTATAAGAAATATCAAATCAATAGACCCAAATCCCAAGATAACATGAGAATTCAAATACCTGTGTTAAAAAAAATATTAACTGCTGGTAACCTTTATCAGCTAGAAAAAGACGGTTTTGAGGCTGATGATTTAATTGGAACATTAACATTAGATAAAAAAAATTCAAACTTTAGAAAAATTATTCTCACTGGAGATAAGGACATATTTCAACTTGTAGACAATACAACTTTTGTTATGACTCCTCCTATTGGTTTTAGCAAAGGAATTCTTTATGATAAAGATGAAGTAATAAAAAAACTCAATGTAAACCCTAATCAAATCCCTGATTATAAAGCGCTAGCAGGAGACCCTTCTGATAATTATCCTGGTGCTAAAGGTATTGGACCAAAAACTGCCGCTAAATTAATTAAAGAGTATCAGACTATAGAAATCCTTTTAGAACAATTACAAAACGTACACAATCCTAAAACTAAAAATCTTTTGGGGAAAAATAAAAAAAATATTTTAGTATCTAAAAAACTAGCTATCATTAAAAGAGATGTCAATATAAAATTTGAAACGCAAAAAGCAAGATTTTTAGGATTTAATCATAAAATAAAAAAAGAATTGCTAAACCTTGGAATGATTGGACTTATTAAAAGACTTTATGGAGAGAAAAAAGAATTAAATTCTAAAGTTAAAGACGTTGTAAAAAAAGTAAAAAAAGAAGACCAGGCAACATTGTTTTAAAATGTATGAATAATCAAGGTTTAAAAACTGCAATAGTTTATGATTGGGTCGATTCAAAAGGTGGAATTGAAAGAGTTATTCCGCTTCTAATTAAAGAATTTAACGCTGATCTTTTTACCTCATATTTTGATATAAAAAAAGCTCCTTGGGCTAATAAATATGAAATTAAATCGTCTTTTATAAATAAACTTCCTAGATTTATTAAAAAAAACAGATTACTATCTTTAGTTTTATACCCCTATGCTTTTGAATCGTTTAACTTTTCAGATTACGATTTAGTAATCTCCATTTCATCTGCATTTTCAAAATCTGTGATAACAAAACCAAGCACAAAACATATAAATTATTTACTTACTCCAACAAGATATTTTTGGGTAGACAAGGAATCTTATTTTAAAAACCCAATAATTAGAAAAATAGGTAGAATAATTCTTCCTAAATTAAAAAAATGGGATATCATAGCGGCTTCTAAACCCGATACGATAATTTCAATATCAAATCTTGTAAAAAAAAGAGTGAAACAAGTTTATAAAAGAAATTCTTCTGTTATATATCCGCCGTTTGATATTAATTACTGGACAAAAATAAAAAACTCTTTAAGCAAACCTCTTTCAATAAAACACGCTTTTTTTCTATTAGTATCAAGACTTGAACCGTATAAAAGAATAGATATTGCAATTGAAGCATTCAACAAGCTAGGGAATAATTTAATAATTGTTGGATCTGGTTCTCAAAAAAGAAAATTAAAAAAAACGTCAGGCAAAAATATTACTTTTGTTGAGAACTTGTCTGATAAAGATTTGGCAAAGCTTTACTCTAAGGCAAACGCTCTAATAATGCCACAGATTGAAGAATTTGGTATGGTATCTCTTGAAGCTCAATTTTTTGGATGCCCCGTTATATCTTATAAAAATAGTGGGGCAAAGGAAACGATTATAGAAGAAAAAACAGGGATATTTTTTAATAAACAAGCTTCAAAATCATTAATAGCTGCTATTGTAAGATATAAATCAATATCGTACAATTTAAAAAAATCAACAAAAGAAAACTCATTTAAAAATATAAAACGATTCGATAAAGAAAAATTTATTTACGATTTTAAAAAAGTTGCATATTTATGAAAGCAGTAATTTTTGCAGGTGGAGTCGGAACAAGGCTCTGGCCTCTATCACGAAAAAAATCCCCAAAACAGTTTGAAAAAATAATAGACAATAAATCAACGCTACAAATTGCTGTTGCTAGACTTCAACCAACTATTAAACCAGAAGACATCTTCATTTCAACTGGAATAGATTATGTTGAGACCATAAAAAAACAAATTAAAGATATTCCGACAGAAAACATAATAGGAGAACCTTTAAGAAAAGACGTCGGTCCCGCAGTAGCTTTTATTATGAGTTATATGCAAAGAAAATTTTCAAAAGATGAGCCTATTTTTATTTCATGGAGTGATCATATTGTAAAAGATATTTCAAAATTTCAAAAAATTCTTGAGTCAGCAGAAAACCTTATAAAACAAGATTTAAATAAAATAGTATTTGTCGGCCAGATACCTAGATTTGCATCTGTAAATTTAGGATATATAGAGTTTAAAAAAGAACCGTTTACCAAAATCAATAGTGTGAACATTTATAATTTTAAATCTTTTCTATATAGGCCTAATATCAATATTGCAAAAAAATATTATATAGATAAACAACATTGTTGGAACTTGGGATACTTTATTACAACTCCAGGGTTTTTACTTCAATCCTTTAAAGAACATACTCCTGATTTATATTCTTTAAGTCAAAAAATGATGGATGCAATTGAAAAAAATAATCATAAAGATGAAGTTGCTAAATTGTACTCTCAAATGCCTGTTATTAACTTTGATAACGCAATTTTAGAAAAGCTTAATTCAAAGGACGTTTACGTAATAGTTGAAGATATAGGGTGGAGCGATGTTGGAGCGTGGGAAGCTCTTAAAGAGGCGTTAGAAAATAAAAAGTCAGATAATATAATAAACGGTGAAGTGATGCTTAAAGATTCGACTGATAACCTTGTATATAACTACGATGCTGATAAATTAATCGTTGGAATAGATCTTGAAGATATGCTTGTTGTCAATTCGAATGATGTTTTATTAGTTACAAAAAAGAGGTCTGTCTCGAAAATCAAGAGCTTAGTAGAAAGCTTTAGCGGGACTAAACACGAAAAACTTACATAAATATTATGGGTCAATTTCCACATTTTTTTGAAGGCAATTTTTACGAAAAATATACTAAAAGACTATCTGATATAATCATATCTATTTTTTTAATCCTTCTATTCTCTCCTGTTTCTCTTATCGTAGCAGTCTTAATTAAACTTGATTCAGGAGGTTCTGTGCTTGCTGATGTTCCAGAACGCATAGGTCAATATGAAACAAAATTTAAAATGTTTAAGTTTAGATCCATGATTAATAATGCGCATAAATTACTTCGAACAGATCCTAGATTTAATAAGCTATATAAAGAATATAAAAAAGGCAGTTATAAACTAAAAAGTGATCCGAGAATTACTCCTATTGGAAAAATAATAAGAAAACATTCTATAGATGAAACTCCTCAATTTGTAAATGTTCTACTTGGTGAAATGAGTATTGTTGGCCCACGTGCTTATTATCCTGATGAGCTTCAAAATCAGCAAAGAAAATATCCAAAAACAAAAAATTTAGTTAAAAAAGTTCTATCAGTAAAACCTGGGATTACAGGTCTATGGCAGGTATCTGGAAGATCAGAAATAAATTTTGATAAAAGGATTGCACTTGACGCAAAATATGTAGATAATATAAGCTTATGGAAAGATTTAGCTATAATGTTAAAAACACCTTGGGTAATGATATCGGGCAAAGGAGCAATATAAAACCTTTAAATTCTATGAAAAGAAAATTTTTATTTAAAAATAAAAAAAGCAATTTAATAATTCTTGTTGTTATTGTTGTATTTTTATATTTTTTTCTAATTGGACCAATTTTTGCAGTACAAGGAAAAGTTAAAATTCTTGGTCAATCTGCAAAGCAAATGAAACAATCTTTTTCTGATAATGATATTGATGAGCTTGATAAAAGCGTTAAAGATTTTTCCGATAAATATCAAGATTTTCGAAAAACAGCTAAAAAACTATACTGGACTTCATTTATTCCATATGGGGCAGATTTTAAAAATGCAGTTGAAGGTGGAAGCTACGCTATAGGTGCGATTGAAACAACTGTAAAATCTATCAAACCTTACGCTGAGCTAATTGGATTTAAAAAAGGTGAGGCTTCTTTTGTTGAAAAATCAGCAGAAGATAGGCTTCAAACTGCTATTTTAACTCTTGATAAAATACTTGTGCACTACGATGCCATAGCTAAAAACCTTAACGAAGCAGAAATTAGAATAGCTAAAATAAATCCAAATAGATATCCTAAAAAATTTGGGAAAAAAGAAATTCGATCAACAATATTAACCTATAAAAACCAATTCTTAGGAATGACTGATTTATTTGTAAACGCATCTCCTTTAATTAAAAGACTCCCAGAAATTTTTGGAAAAGATGAAGAAAAGACATACTTAATTCTTTTTCAAAATGATAAGGAGAGAAGAGCTACAGGAGGATTTTTAACATCTTATGCTATCTTTAATATTAACAATGGGAAGTTAAGCGTATCAAACACAGATGATATATATAATCTTGACGCTACTATTTCACATCCTACCGCTCCTGAAGAAATATTAACGTATCATAAAGGTGTTGGTCAGTTTTACATTAGAGACTCGAACCTTTCTCCTGATTTCGTGCAATCTCTAAAACTTTTTAATAGTCTATATGATAAAAGTGCTCAAAAAGTAAATTATGACGGCGTTATTGCTATAGATACAAAAATTTTAGTTGATATGTTAAAAATTTATGGAGATACAGAAGCAGGAGGAATTTTATTTTCAGCCAAAAATGATGAAAGATGCGATTGTCCTCAAGTAATCTACACTCTATTTGATATAGTAGATCGACCTGTAAATTATATTAAAGAAGACAGAAAGGGAATTTTGGGGCAACTTATGTTTGCTTTACTTCAAAAAGCTTTAGGTTTTTCTCCATCTAAATATTGGGGAACACTTTCACAAACTATGTATCAAAACCTTCAAGAAAAAGATATACTTCTTTACTTTACAGATAAGAGTTTGCAATCAGCAGCAGAAAAAATAAATTTCGCAGGAAGAATCGTACAATTTGACGACGATTATCTTCACGTAAATAATGTGAATTTTGCTGGTGCAAAATCCAATCTATTTGTACAAGAATCAATTACCTCAACAACGATAAAAAAATCAGACAAGATATCTCGAGAAGTTAAGGTTGAATTTAAGAATCCTTATCCACATTCAGATTGTAATTTAGAGCGAGGAGGATTATGTCTAAACGCAACTCTTAGAAATTGGATAAGAATTTATGTTCCTAAAGGATCAAAACTTGTTGAGTTTAAAGGGTCTGAAAAGAAAGTTAAAACATATGATGAACTTGAAAAAACTGTATTTGAAGGATTTTTAAGAGTCCAACCACTTGGACAATCAGAAATTACAGTAACATATACCCTACCTGATAATATTAAAACATCAAATTATAGAATAATGATTCAAAAACAACCTGGAGAACTAAATCAAAAACTTCAAGTTAATATTTCAAATAAAAAAGTATTTGATGGAATTTTTAGCGTAGACAAAGTTTTTAAAACAAGTCTATAAATGATCTTAAAAACGCAGGGAATTATTCTTAAAAAAAAAGAACTACTAAATCTTGATAATTTCATAACTATTTTCACAAAAGATTTTGGTAAGATATCAGTTCTTGCAAAAGGAATAAAAAAATTAAACAGTAGAAGAGCCCCTCATATTCAAACGTGCAATCTTATAGATTTAATCTTGTATAGTAAAAACGACAGATACTACCTTCAAGAATCAAGCATAATTTCTGGTTTTTCAAAACTCAAAAAAGATACAAAAAAGATTTCCATGATATATTACTTTTTTTTGATTATAGACAAGTTGTTACCAGATAATAACAATGAAGAAGAAATTTATAAATTAACTCTTAATTTTTTAATTGAGCTTTCAAATGCTAAAAAAGTAAAAAATGAAATTGTTGAAAAATATCTAAACGAGGTATTAAATAAACTTGGTTATATTAAAGAGCGTAAACCCTTAGAAAAACTTCATTCTTTAGTCGAAGACCTGCTTGGAGAAAAAGTGCATTTTTTTGTTATATAATTTTTAAATGGACGAAATAATTGCTTTATCTAAAAGACGTGGATTTATATATCCCTCTTCTGAAATTTACGGTGGTATCGCTGGATTTTGGGATTATGGACCATTAGGTGTTGAACTAAAAAATAACATTAAAAAACAGTGGTGGAAAGATAACGTACGAATAAGAGATGATATTGTAGGTATAGATGCTTCAATAATCATGAATCCACAAGTTTGGAAAGAGTCAGGACATATAGAGGCTTTTACCGACCCTCTAGTTGAATGCAAAATCTGTAATAAAAGGTTTCGATTTGATCATTATAAAGAGATTTTATGCAATGATAAAAAGCCTCATAAAGAAACAAGCCTTACAGAACCAAAGGTTTTTAATTTATTAACAGAGGTATATCTTGGTGTCACAGAACCTAAACAAAAAGCGTATCTTAGAGGAGAGATTACGCAAGGAACGTTTGTAAATTTTACAAATGTTGTAGATTCTACAAGAGTAAAAATCCCCTTTGGTATTGCTCAAATTGGTAAAGCTTTCAGAAATGAAATAACTCCAGGAAACTTTACATATCGGTCTCGTGAATTTGAACAGATGGAAATAGAATTTTTTATTAATCCACAAGATAAAAACAAAACTCCTGAAGATTGGTTTGAATATTGGAAAAATCAAAGAATGCAATGGTATAAAAATTTGGGCTTAAAATCAGATAATTTACGCTTTAGACCACACAAGGAGAATGAACGCGCGCATTATGCTAAAGACGCAACAGATATTGAATACAATGCTCCATTTGGATGGAGTGAATTTGAAGGTATACACAACAGAGGAAATTGGGATCTTTCGCGTCATAAGCTTAAATATCAAGATCCTGAATCTAGCGAAGAATATGTTCCTTGGGTTATTGAAACCTCTGGAGGAGTCGATAGATCTACTTTATTTTTTTTACTGGATTCCTATGTAAAAGAAGAAAAGCGCGAATACTTGAAGCTTCACCCGCTACTCTCACCTTTTAAAGCCGCTGTTTTTCCCCTACTTGCAAACAAACTTGAATTGATTGAAAAAGCTAAAACTATTTTTAATGATTTAAAAATTAAATATTCTATTGCGTGGGACGATCGTGGAAATATTGGTAAAAGATATGCTTATCAGGATGAAATCGGAACACCAATATGTATAACTGTAGATTTTCAGACTTTAAAAGATAATACCGTTACCCTTAGAGATAGAGATACTATAAAACAAGAAAGACTAAAAATTGAGGAAATCGAGAATAGTATTGATAAAATTCTTGTATAAAGTATTATTATATTATGAAAGACTTATTGAAAAATAAAACCTTTATAGCTGTTGCTTCTACGGTCTTAATTTTAATAATAGTATTTGTAGTTTTTATGGTTAGAAATAATGGTAAAAGCAACAATGAGCTTCAAGAACAACTAACAAATGCAGAAGCTATCCCAACTGTTGACGCAAGCGTAAAAGTAAATTTAGTACAAGGAAATCGCACAGGAGAAGTAATTTTAACAGTAGATAAAGCACCACAAGGTACGTCAAGTATAGAATATCAACTTACTTATGACGCTGTAAGTCGTGAAGAAGGAAGTATTGTTCCACGAGGAGTAATAGGAACTTGTACTCAACAATTTGGTGCTTCAGGAACCTGGACTTGTCAACAACCAAATAATAAAGAAGCGATTACTCTTGGAACGTGTTCGTCAGGTACATGCGTATACGACAATATAAAAGGAGATATAAATGTTCAACTTAAATTTACAGGGAGCTATGGTGAAAAAATATATGAGAAAGATTTTAATATTTAAATTTTCAAAATTATGCCAATAATTAAGTCTGCTAAAAAAAAGCTAAAACAAGATAAAAAAAGAGAAAACTCAAACAAGATATATATATCTCGATACAAAAAAGCAATTAAAAGCTTAGGTAAAAAAACAAAAAATAAGAAAGAAGAACTAAAAAAAGTATATTCTCTAATAGATAAAGCTGCTAAGAAAAAAGTAATGAAAAAACAAAAAGCAGCTAGACTCAAATCCCGCGCAACGAAATCCTTGAAGAAATGAAATATAAAATCAACCTTTTAGAGCAAAAAAGCGACGAAAGGGGTTTTTTAAAAAAACTAAATTACTTTTTTTTTAACTACTTCCGATATATATTGGTTATTACTCAATTAGTCGTAATATCTGTCCTATTCTTTAGATTTACTATTGATCAAAATATTATTAATTTAAAAGAAGAAATAGGTCAACAAGAATCAATGTTAAAAGTAATAAAACCTATTCTTGACGAATCTCAAGTGATAGATTCCAAAATAAAAAAAGCAAATGATATTTTAAAAAACCAAGATATTTTTAGAAATCAATTAATTTATCTTCTTCCAAATTTTCCTTCAACAATTTTTCTGGATAAATTATCGTTTACAAAAGAATCCGTACATATGGAAGGCGCAATACTAAATCCAATTGAGCTACAAGCCTTTTTTAATAAGATAAAAAAAGATAGCAAATATATGGAAGTCATATTAAGCAATATAACGAAAAGCGATCAAGGATATCTTTTTTCTATGAGCTTCAATGAATTTAAAAACTAACTATGGAAAATAAAAATATAAATCTAAAAAAACTAATTAAAACTTTAAATAATAAAAACGTAAAAGATTACTTATACCTTACTATATTTTTTCTTATATTTTCTGTATTTATAATGTTTGCTATTAGACCTGTCATAGTTACAGCTTTTGCTTTAAAAAATCAGGAAAAAGAACTTGAGGAAAAAAATTTAACATATACACAAGCAATTGCCCATGCTAATTCAAATTTTAAAATTCTTGAAGAGATCAGAGATCGTGTTTTTCTCATAAATGATGCTGTCCCAGATTCGCCTCAAATAAATAAGGTTGTAAATGATATTCAAGATGCTAGTAACCAAAGCTCTTTAACATTAAATAATATTTTTTTACCAGATAAGGTAGATTATAAAGATCCAAAAAATAAAGATTTTAAAAATGTAAAGGTTAGTGTAAAAGAAAATGGGAGTTTTGAAAGTGTAATTGATATGATTAATATTTTATATTCTCAAAGAAGACTAAAAAACATAGATACAATGGATATTTTTAATCAAACTATTGTTTCAACAGATAGCGGGACACTTGAAGTACAAGTAGATATTATTGGATTTTACTTATGAAAAAAAAAGACATACTTATTATATCTATAACCATATTTTTAACTGTTATTGCTTGGACTATTGCCGAAATCATACATACCTCATCAAATAAAGATAACTTAGTAGTTAAATCGCTTCAACAAATAAAGACAGTACAATTAGATAAAAGTGTTTTTGATATCATAGAAAGTAAGGAACCTTAAATATGTTATATACAAAATTTTATTTAAAAAAAGAATTTAAAATTCCAACTATCCTATCACTTTTTCTTATAATCGCAACTCTATATACCACTGGCCGCTTACTATTAACAACCCCTATACCATCAAGGGCTCAAAAAGGTGTTGTTGAAAAAACAGAAATTGTAAATATTTACCCAAATCAAGCCACAATAGCTTGGATATCTCAAGAAAATGAAAGCGGTTGGGTTTTATATGGAACTACTCCAGACTCTTTAAAAAATACTGCATCCGATATTAGAGACTTAACTAGTAAAAGAGGAGGCTTTAAAAATCATCTTGTTATTTTAAAAAATCTAAATAACAATACAAAATATTATGTTTTAATAACAAGTGGTGATAAGCTTATCTATAACAACAAAAAACCTTTTGAATTTACGACTCCAAATTCTATAGAATTTCAATCTGATCAAAAACCCGCTTATGGTTCCGTATATAATAAAAATAATAAACCTCTAGAAAATGTAATGGTAATAATTAGTGTAAAAGAATCTTTAAAACACGCAGCTTTATCTACAAAAACAGGAGAATGGCTAATTCCATTAAATTATATCCTCGATACTAATCTTAAGCAATTCAATACGACAGAAAACGACAATGTAAAAATTGAAATGTATTCAAATGATGGTAAAAAAACAATAATAAATACCCAAATATCAAATATTAGCCCATTAAGTCAAAAAATAATTTTAGGTCAAAACAATAACGATACTTTAAAAGAAAAAGTCTTAGGAAAATCAATACAAAATATAAAACTCGATATTGTAGATTTTATATACCCAGAAAATAAAGCAATAATCTCCGCCTCTATACCTTTAATAAAAGGAGTTGCTTTACCAAACTCCTATGTAAATATTAACCTAATTGGGAAAAATATAAACAAAAAATATAATGTAAAAGCTGATAAAAATGGTAAATGGAATCTTTCTTCCATAAATAGTCTCGCATCTGGTGAATATACTTTAAATCTTTCTTCAAATGATGCGCTCGGGAAAAAAATAGAAAAACAAAGAACTTTTACAATAACAAAAAGTGGAGAACAAGTATTGGGTGAAGCAACACCTTCTGCAATAATAGACACTCCAACTCCAACCCCTTATATTGAACCTACACAAATACCAACTCAAGCAATCGTAACGCAGGTACCTACGCTACCTGTTTCCGGTGGGAGTGAGATGACCCTTTGGTTTGGGTCAATAGGTTTAGTTATCACAGGATTTCTACTTATTTTATTATCTTCAATTTAAAATATCTAAAATATATTTATGAATTTGTTCAAAATTATTATCTTTAGAAATAAGCACATATCTGCCATCATAGTTTGAATAATCCGGAGTATAAAAAAGATCACTCGATAACGATTTATTCACAATACTAAAATTTCTATTTAGAAATATATTTTTTATAACTATAGCTACTTGTTGATTTGTTATGTCTCTTTCTAATAACGTATCAACTTCAGAATAAAAAGTTTTTATTTTATTCAGATTAAAAAAATCAGTTTGTGTTAAAACTTTTGTCTTAATCGAATCTATTATTAACTGTTGTCTTTTCATTCTTGCAAAATCATTACCTTCTATTCCAATTGCATTTCGAGATCTAATAAACATCAATGCTGTATCACCATCCATTTTATTCAAACCCTTATTAAATTTTATTGTTTCATGTCTACATTTAAACTCTTCATCTCCTGCACAATCTTCATTTTCTTTTCCTTTTATAGGGTATTTGTTATCAACAAAAGTTCTTTCTATATCTACGTTTATTCCACCTAGATAGTCAATTATTTTTTTAAAATTATCAAAATCAACAACAATACCATATTGTATTGGTAAGCCTATTATCGCACCTATCTCTGCCTTAGAAAGAATAAGCCCACCACCTATTTTTACTACTTCTCCATATGCATAAGCGCTATTTATCTTATCTTTTAGAGTGTCACTCCAAATATCTCTAGGAATGCTAATTAATGTAGCTTTATTTTTAGAAAAATTATAATTTATTACTACCATAGTGTCTGAAAGATTAGGGCCTTCATAAGAAGAGCCAGGAATGCCTAAAACTAAAATATTTGTGCTATTATCCAATGTCTTTAATCCTCCTTTAGTAAATAGCGTCTTAAATACAGAGATTTTTAAAGTTTTATTAACAAAAAGCCAATATCTACTTACTAATACTATAAAAAGCAATAAAAGTGATATAGCTACAATTTTTACAGATTTCATATTTTTGTCGCCATCTCAATGAAAGATATTGGATCTTTAGAAGCGTTTCCTACTAAAAAACCACTAATTTCGGTTGACTGTAAATATTGACTAATATTGTTTGAATTAACACTTCCCCCATAAATAAAAATATAATTTTTATTAGTGTTAATTTTATTCTTTACATTTATAATGTCTCTTAACGCTTGGCTTTCTCCTGTTCCAATAGCAAATACAGGTTCATATGCAATAAGATTTATTTTATCTGGAATTAAATCTTTTTCGTTTCTTACACATAAGATAGGTTCTATGTCATAATCTTTTAATAACATCGCTTTTTGATCAATCTCATTGTCTTTTTCTTTAAGATATTTTCTTCTTTCACTATGCCCTACAATCGAATAATCAACTAGATCTTTAATGTTCTGTGCGCTAACTTCACCAGTATAATTTCCTTGATCAAAAAAAGAGACGTTTTGAGCTCCCAATGTTATATTTTTATTTTTATAAATATTTTGCTTTACAGGATACAAAAGATGAAAAGATGGACAAATTATTATTTTTAAATAATTTTCATTTAATTTTTTTTGTAAGATTTTATCTTTATCTATTGATTTATTAAAAGTGTCTACCCATGAAAGCACAGCGTTTACATCTTTTGTCGACTTCCAATTAGCGATTAAATATTTCATACTAATATAAAAACTCGAAGCACGAAATACAAAGCTCGAAACAATTTTGTAATTTAAAAATTAGAATTTTACAATTTGTTTCAAATTTAGGTATTCGGATTTCGAATTTACTTCTAATGTATTATCATTATAATCTATGGGAAAAACTTTTTTAAGTAATTTAAATGCTCAACAACAAGAAGCTGTAAAAAAAACTAAGGGTACTTCTATAATTCTAGCCGGCGCAGGATCTGGAAAAACAAGAGTTTTAATTTCAAAGGTAGTTACTCTAATTAAAACAGACCTAGTCAAACCTTCTTCTATTATTATGATTACTTTTACAAACAAGACTGCAAAAGAAATGCAAAGCAGAATTACAAAAATATTAGGTAAAGAAACTAAATTAGGATTTGTAGGTACTTTTCATTCCTTATGTGCACGAATTTTAAGAATAAATGGAAAAGTTCTTGGAATTGGAAATAAATATTTAATCTACGATGAATCTGATCAACTAAAACTTATTAAAAAAATAATGAAGAATAAAAATATTAATGAATTTAAGGCGACCTATGCGTTAAATAGAATATCAGCGGCAAAAAATGAATTGATTTATCCTAAAGATTTTTTATCTTATTTCAACGATTATAGGGCAAAAACTCTCTCCATAATTTATGGAACTTATCAAAAAGATTTGACTAGAAATTCTGCATTAGATTTTGATGATTTATTAATAAAAACAATAGAACTTTTTCAAAAATCAAAAACTATTTTAAACAAATATCAAGAGCTTTATAAATTTATCTTGGTAGACGAATTTCAAGATACCAATTTAGTCCAATATATATTAACTAAATTATTAGCTTTAAAATATAAAAATATAACAGTTGTTGGCGACTTCTCTCAAAGTATTTATTCATGGAGAGGGGCAGATATAAAAAATCTTGAAAGATTTAAAGAAGATTTCCCAAAATCAATAGTATTTAAATTAGAAAAAAATTATAGATCTACTCAAACAATATTAGATTTTGCTCATAAAATTATTCTTAAAAATAAAACTCACCCAATCTTACAACTTACTTCTGAAAATTTGCGGGGAGAAAACATCTATTTCTATGAAGCTGAAAATGAGCAAGAAGAGGGGATATTTGTGTTAAATGAAATAAGCAGTTTAAAAAGTGCAAACAAAGCAGATTCTATCGCTGTTTTATATAGAACAAATGCACAATCAAGAGTTTTAGAGGAAGTTTTTCTACATTATAAAATGCCATATACTCTTATTGGTGGGGTCAGATTTTATGAAAGAAAGGAAATAAAAGATGTACTCTCATATATTAGACTTTTTAACAATCCAATAGATGAATTAGCAACTGATAGAATAAAAAAATTAGGTAAGAAAAGATGGGAAAGATTTAAGGCTTTATATAAAGAAATAAGTGACAATGTTGAAAAAATTCCTACAGAAACACTAATAAATAAAATATTTAAAGGGACTGGATATTTAGAATTTTATGACGAGAATGACGTGGAAGATTTTTCAAGGCTTGAAAATATTAAAGAGTTAAAATCCGTAGCTATATCTTTTCCAAATATTGTAGATTTTATGGAGCAAGTTGCCCTTGTTGAATCAGAGTATTTTGAAAACGAAAAAAGAACTAATATCGATAGAGGTATTAAACTTATGACGCTTCACCAATCAAAAGGACTTGAATTTGATTGTGTTTTCATCACTGGTGTTGATGATGGACTTCTTCCTCATTCAAGATCGATTGAAGACTATTTTCAACTTGAAGAAGAAAGGCGTCTTTTTTATGTAGGAATAACAAGAGCAAGACACAGGCTTTACATAATCAATGCTAAAAAAAGATTTATCTTTGGAAAAGCAAATTATTCTGTCAAATCTAGATTTCTTATGGAAGACGATGAGCTTACTTTTTAACTATTTTTTTTACAAAATTCATTAATTTTTGGCTTGATTTTTGGGGATTTGCTGGATCGTATAAAAACGTCACCCATCCAAGCTTCTTTGCTACCGCTATACGCCCAAGGCTATTATCAATAAATAATATTTCATCACCTTTAACTTTAGCTAGCTTTTCACCTAATTCAAATATTTTAGGATTAGATTTACTTAAACCAACAACACTGGAGTCTATAACCACATCCAAATCAATATTTGGGAATAGATGAGCTTTTTTAACCTCTTTAAGCATACCTATATATTGATCAGTTAGAAGACCTATTTTAAAATTGTTTTTTACGTAAGCTAATACAGACCACATAGATTTGTTTACCTCAAATCGCGAAATAAATCCATCAGTTAAAAGTGAATAGTCCTTAGGTATTTTAATTCCAAATTTTTTTTCTAGTTTATCAACAATTGTACTAATTTTAAAAGTTGTACAAATTTCAGTCTCGTACCTTTGCCAAAAGAACATAAATTCTTTTTCCCTTTCTTTAGGAATTCTTAGCTCTTCTCTAAGCTCATTCCATTTATTAGATTTACTAAAATCAAGCACAATTACTCCCCCCACATCAAAATAAACAAACTTAACCATCTTCAAAATTATACCATTCAGTTAAGTACTTAACTGAATTATTTAGATTCCTACTTTTTTTCTTTTGTCGATTTGTCTTTTGGTTTTTTTGGCATTAGACCAGTTAGTTCCAGGGGTTCCGGGTCCATATAAGGTGTTCACGATTTCTTCAACAAAATTCATTACTTTATTTTTTTTAATTAATTTATTAAAAAAGTCATAAGATTCGATATTTTTATCTAAAAGTAACACATATTTATTTAAAGTAGCTGAGGATATTTTTAAAATATTACAAATCTCATAATTTTTTCTTTTTTTAATTAATAAATAAATTATTCCTATTCTTTTAACTAACATTATTCTTTCAGGATAAGAAAAAATGCTCTTAAAGAATATTTTAAAATCTTGCTCTTTCTGATTGAGAAAAACTAGTTCATATAATATGCTCAATAATCTCTCAAAAACATAATCGTCTAATTCTCTTCTAGAAATATTTACCATACTTTAATTAAGTACTTAACTGAATTATTTTCAATGGATTATAGTCTACAAATTAGGTTAAACGCCCTGACAAAACAATCTATCTACTTGTTTATTTAACAGGCTAAGAAGTTGCCAACGATATGGTGTTTTTTTAAACACAGTTAGTAAAAAAGGTTGCTATGTAAAAACCTGATTATTTTAGGGTATGGGGCACTCTGTCTTTAAATTCTCCTTTATCTATCCACCACCAAACTTTATCAACAATTTTTTTATCATATCCTTTCGCAAGAATCTTATCTTTTGACAAATGTTTTTCTTTATATAAATATAAAATTTCATCTGCTAATTTATAGGAAAATCCAAATTCTCCTTCGTCTGTTTGTCCTTCCCATAAACCTGCAGTTGGGGATTTACTAAATATTTCTTGTGGAACTTTAAGATGATTTGCTAATTTATAAACTTCTGTTTTATATAGTTCTTGAATAGGCTTAATATCACTTGCTTCATCTCCAAAACGAGTATAGTACCCTAACAAATGTTCTGTTTTGTTTTCCGTACCCACTACTAACCTATTAAACTTTTTTGATAAATCAAAAAGCACTACCATGCGAATTCTAGCCATAATATTACCCTTTCTACCTTTATCCATTTCTAAGTCATAACTAACAACACTATCTACAAATGGTTTTATATTTATAACTCTAACGTTATTAACAGGTATTTTTAATAAGTTGGTAACTAGTTTTGCATGTTTGGTACCTTCATCGTTTAATACTCCATAAGGAAGAAGTACGGGATATACATGCTGCTTTCCAAGCGCATGTACAGCTAACGTTAAACTTGTTGCAGAATCCACCCCTCCTGAAACACCTATCAACACGTCTGAAACTTTTTCTTTTTTACAAACTAAGCAAATAGAAAATTCTATTTTTTCTTTGACTTTTTTTGCATTAATATTAAACATTAGCTTATTTTATAAAAAAATTCGTTTTTGATCAGAATCAGTAAATTTAGTTTGGGTAATGACAGCGTTTATATTTCTTACCGGAGCCACACCAACAAGGATCATTTCTTCCAATTTTTCTAGTTTTTGTACCTGGAGTACGAAGTTTAAAACCTTGGTTTTCAGCAGGTTTTAAATTATTTTGATCTTCATCAGATTTGTCGTGAACATGAACATGTTTATTTTTATCAGACGTCGTTAAATCTTTTTGAGCAGGAGATTGGCTATAAGGATCTACTCGATGAGCAGATTTTAAAACTAAGTCTTCTTTTTCTTTTTTAAATTCATCTTCAGCTTTTTCCAAATCATTGTTTTTTAAATCAATTTCAATATTAAAAAGTCTTCTTATAACTTCAAAACTAATATCGCTATAAAGTTTTTCAAACATTGTGAAGGCCTCATTTTTATACTCAACTAATGGATCAAGCTGTGCATATCCCCTAAGCCCTATCCCCTCTCTTAAATCCTCTATCGTTGTAAGATGCTCTGTAAAATATTTATCAAGAGTCGATAGGAATAAAAATCTCACAACTCCATTCCAAATCTCAACACCATATTTTTTTTCTTTTTCTTCATACTTTTTTCGTGCTTCGTCGTTCAAAATTGAGATTAATTGATTTAGATTATTTGATTTTATAAGCTCTTTAACTTTTTTACCATTTATTTTAAAAATAACATTTATTTCAGAAATAAATGTATTTATTAAATCTTCATTTTCCAATGCTTCTTCTTGCGGTACTTGGTTTACCAATCTTTGAATCTCTTCATATGTCAAATCTAAAATTGTCTTTCTAAATTCTTCAATATTTTTTTCCGGCAATAATAATATCTTTCTTCTTAGTTCATATATTATTTCTCTTTGTTTATTTAAAACGTCGTCAAAATCAACAAGATGTTTTCGAATATCAAAATTAAATCCCTCTACTTTAACCTGCGCCTGTTCTATAGCTTTAGAAACCATTGAATGTGTTAATGGTTGGTCTTCAGGAAGTTTAAAAAATGACATTAATTTAGATATTTGTTCTCCTCCAAAAATACGCATCAAATCGTCTTCCAACGATACAAAAAAGATTGTTTCTCCACTATCTCCCTGACGGCCAGACCTACCCCTTAACTGATTATCTATCCGTCTTGATTCATGCCTTTCAGTACCAATAACAAATAGCCCTCCTGCCTTCACTACATCATCATGTTTTTTTCTCCATTCAAGCACAGCTTTCTTATATTGGTCTTTAGATTTAGGAAAATCATCAGAACTTGGTTGGGTACCACCCAAAACTATATCAACTCCTCGACCAGCCATATTAGTTGCGACTGTAATGGCTCCTTTTTCACCTGCTTTTGAGATAATCTGCGCTTCTCTCTCGTGGTTTTTGGCATTCAAAACTTCGTGCGGAATAGATTTTCTTGTTAATATCTGTGATAAAAGTTCATTCTTTTCAATAGAAGTTGTTCCAATAAGAACTGGTCTTCCTTTTCTGTAATTTTCTGCTGCAGCTTCTGCTATTGCTTCATATTTCTTAGATTCTATTTTATAAATAATGTCAGGCATATCTTCCCGAACCATTGGTCTATTTGTAGGAATAACAATAACATCTGTTTTATATATTTTGTTTAGCTCTTCTGCCTCTGTAACAGCTGTTCCAGTCATACCTGCTAACTTTTTATACTTTCTAAAATAATTTTGCAGGGAAATTGTAGCTAGTGTTTTAGATTCTTTTTGAATTCCTACATTTTCTTTCGCTTCTATCGCCTGATGAATTCCTTCAGAAAATCGTCTTCCTTCAAGTAGTCTGCCTGTAAACTCATCAACTATTACAACTTGACCATCTTTTACTATATATTCTTTATTATTTTTAAAAAGAGCTTCTGCTTTAAGTGCTGCTTCAATATGAAACAATGTGTCAAAATCTTTTTCATAAATATTTGACGTTCCTAATATTTTTTCTATTTTACTTATCCCTTCTTCTGTAAGATTTGCCGACCTTGCTTTTTCATCTATTATAAAATCTACTTTAGAATTTAGTTGCTTAATAACTTTTGCATAGTCGTAATATTTAGAAGTATCTTCGCTATATGGAGCAGAAATGATATGTGGAGTTCTTGCTTCGTCTATAAGCACAGAGTCTGCCTCATCTATGATAGCAAAGTTAAATCCTCTTTGTACAAGACTTGATGGTGATACTGCCATATTGTCCCTTAAATAGTCAAAGCCAAATTCGCTATTTATTCCATATGTAATATCAGCATCGTATGCTTCTTTTCTAGAAATAGATTTAAGATTTTTGAGTCTCCAATCCGTAGCTTTTTTATCTTCGTAAGATCTGTCAAATAAAAAAGACTCTTCTGATACTATTGCAGATGTTTTTAACCCTAAAAAATCAAACACTCCACCCATCCAACCAGCATCTCTTCTTGCAAGATAATCGTTGACTGTCACAAGATGCACTCCTTTGTCCTCTAGCACATTTAAATACATCGCTGTGGTTGCTGATAAGGTCTTTCCTTCACCTGTCCTTTGCTCAACTACCTTGCCTTCATGCAAAGCTATGCCAGCTATAAGCTGTACGTCAAAATGACGCTGTTCTAAAATTCTTCTGGAAGCTTCTCTCACCAAAGCAAATGCATATGGTAATATGTCATCTAATGATTTTTTTTCTTGTTTAACCTCTTCTTTAAATTCTTTAGTCTTTTCTTTAAAATCTTTATCTTTAAGATCTCTCGCCCAATCTTCTAATTCGTTTACTTTAACGATTTTTTTACTTATTCTATTAATTTCTTTTTCGTTAAAGTCTAGTATTTTTTTAAATATGTTAAACATACTTTAGTTTAATTTAAAATGAAGATATTTTCTGTTACTTACTAAAATATTCTTGTGGCAAGACAAGAATTTTAGAAGCAGAATATCTATTTTTTGCATTCTCTTCATTAGTTTTTTTATACACAAAATGCAATACGTCTCCTGATTTTATTTTTGAAAATCCAATATTATCCAATTCATATGTTTTTATATTTAATATTTCTCTTTTTGTTGTTGACTCTACATCTATTGTGTATGTTTCATTTTCTACTGTAACCACATCTATGCTAAAATTTGTTTGATCGATTTGACTTACAATACCGGAACCTGAAGCAAAACGTATATCTATATATATGTCATTTGCTGTTATAGTTTTTCCGTTTATTGGACCTGTTATTATTACATAGTCATTTTCTTCTACATCTTCTTTCGTTATCTCTGTAGTAAAGTTTCCTGATATTGAATAATACTTTGTTAATAATTCGTCAAGCTCAACAACATATTGTTCGTTATCTGTCGTTTGAATATTAAATGTTTTATCTTTTATATTAGATACAAATCCTGACAGTGCTTTTTCATCTTTTTTTTGTAATTCCGCGACTTTAGAAGCAAGTTTTTCTTTAAAATCTTGAATGTCTTTAAGCTCTTGATTAGCATCTTGACCCATGACTGTGCCAGTCAATATAAACACAAGTAAAAATAATTGTAAAAGTAAATATCTTAGCTTCATTCTTTATTTAAATAGTAAACTTTTAATGTTTTAACTTGCGGAACTGTTTGTGCTTTATCAGCATAAGCTCGTATTGTAATTACATTTTCACCTAAAGATAATGGAAAATCTAAACTAAACGAATCGCTTTTATTATTTATTACTTTCGTAGAAATAGGAGACTCTATAATAATTAAAGTTCCTTTATTTACAGTTCCAGATATTTTTATTGAGTCAGTTGAGCTTATTTTTTTATCTGCAGGCTCTTTTATCTCTAAGGGTAATAAGTTTGTAGTTTTAGTCTTAGGGACTGTATTTTTTTCTGGTTGAGCCACCTTATCTCCACCTGTTGGTCTAAGCACAAATATCAGAATAACCGCAACGATTAAACCTAAAAGTACACCAAATGTTATTGCCAATACTGTTTCTTTTTTCATATAAGTTTTTTAAGCGTATAAGGTATAGAGTCTACCAGATTTGAAATATTATACCAATAGCCTTGTTTTAAGAAAAGATCATCGGCTGTTTTTTTAACAATATAGGAAGATAAAACAGCGCTAATCAAAGCGTTATTTCTTGTATAAAATGAGCAAGATAAACTTGCTAGTACGTCTCCAGAGCCTCCTTTTGCAAGTCCAGCATTTCCACCATCAATCACATATGTTTTATTTCCATCAGACACAATATCTTTTACGTTCTTAAATAAAATTACACAGTTAAATTTCTTTGAAGTTTGTTCAATTATTTCTACTTTTTCTGCCTCTTTCTTACCCTTAGTTTTAATCCCAAATAAAGTTTCAAATTCAATCTCATGTGGTGTTAATATTGGTGCAACGTCGAGCTTTAATAACCATTCTTTATCCATCATCTGTAAGGCTCCTGCATCAAAAACATATTTTTTATCAGGAAATTTACATATTAAATAATTAACCAATTGTCTAGTAAAGTTTGATTCGTTTTTTAGATTTAATACCTCTCTGAAATTAAGATTATTTATCTCTTTTTTCTCTCCTCTTACCATGCCCGGGCCTATAAGCACAGAGTCATCTTCTTTTATATATTTTGGGATATCTTCCCTTTGAATTACAATACCATTTAGAAATTTTTTTTTTACAGATGTTAGTATTTCATTATTTTCTTTTGTTGAGGAATAATGAACCATGTCCACAACATGTGAAGCCACCTCTGCTCCCCAAATTGAAGCAGAATGAAAAAGTTTTGATCCTCCTATTATAAGAACTTTTCCATTATCACCTTTATGAGCATTAATTTTTGGTAATTTTAAGTTTTTTAATAAATCTCCAATGGCTTTTGGTTCTTTAGTAGATATTTGCATGTTATAATTTTACATTATTATGCCAACATCACATATAGACTTAAGAAATAAATTTAATGCTTATTGGAAAGAAAATCCTCGCAATCATAAAATTGTAAAACCTACCCCATTGGTACTCAAAAATGATCCTACTACTTTATTCACAGGTTCAGGTATGCAACAATTAGTTCCGAATCTTATAGGTGAAAAACATAATTTAGGAAAAAGACTCTTTAATATACAGCCGTGTTTAAGATCACAAGATATTCCTGAAGTTGGAGATAATAGACATACGACTTTTTTTGAAATGATGGGTAACTGGTCTTTAGGAGATTATTTTAAACAAGAACAAATAGAATGGGTTCTTAATTATTTTACAAAAATTGTTGGACTGAAACAGGAAAATTTATATATTTCAATTTTTGAAGGTACAAAAGAAGTGCCTAAGGATGAAGAGTCGTGTGTTATTTTGAAGAAGCTTTGAATTACAGAAGAAAAGATATTTTTTTATGGAGTTGACCATAATTGGTGGTCTAGATTTGGAAGCCCGCAACATATGCCAGATGGTGAAATAGGTGGTCCTGACTCAGAAGTATTTTATGATTTTGGTAAAAATTTAGGTATTCATGAAAGATCAGAAAATACAAAAACAGATTGTCATCCAAATTGTCCATGTGGAAGATTTTTAGAGATAGGAAATTCTGTTTTTATTCAATACGAAAAAAAGGACAGCTCACACCTTGTTGAACTTAAACAAAAAAACGTAGATTATGGAGGAGGACTAGAGCGAATTTTAGCAGCTGCCAACAATACCCCTGATGTTTTTGATACTGATTTATATTCCAATATTATTCAAAAAATTGAAGAAAATACAAAAAAGAAATATGCAGATGAAAAGTGTAAACCTGAAATTAGAATTATTGCAGATCATTTAAAAGCAGCTGTTTTCTTAATTGTTGATGGAGTTGAACCATCAAACAAAGAGCAAGGGTATGTGCTTCGAAGGCTTCTTCGAAGATCAGCTGTAAAAATGCATAAACTTGGATATAGCCTTGCTTCAGGATTTGGATCTATTCTTGATCAAGGAATATTGCAAACTTATACAGGTGTTCAAGGAATTGATAGAGACAAGCAAAAAAATACGGTTAATAATGTAGCAAATGAGGAAATGTCAAGGTTTATTAAAACTCTTGATAAAGGTTTGATGGAAGTAGAGAAACTTGAATATATAGATGGGAAAAAAGCATTCGACCTATATCAATCATTTGGATTTCCTATAGAGATAACCGAGGAGCTTGCAAGAGAAAAGAATAAAAATTTAGTGGATGAGAAATTTCACACAGAGTTTACTATAGAGCTTCAAAAACACCAAGATACATCAAGAAAATCTGCTAAATCACGCTTCGGACACTAATCTGATGGAACCTGATGAATAACCAAGAAACAACATAACAAGTACTCCAAACAATAATCAATTATCAATAATCAATAAAATAAACATAACAAAGAGCTTCTAATATTTGGATATTGAATATTGGATATTATCTGCATCTTGTGATTTGGTTATTTATCACTTTATTTCAAGAACTTCGTAGCTAGTTTTTCCGTCAGGTGCTTCTACCTCTACGTTATCCCCAACTTTTTTTCCTACTAAAGCTTTCCCCAAAGGAGAGGTTATAGAAAGTTTATTGGTTGTAGGATCAGCTTCATATTCTCCAACAATATGAAAAACCTTTTCTTCACCATCTAATTTTATTTTTACTTGTGAGCCAAGTGATATTTCAAAGTTATTATGATTATCTTCAACAACTTCTGCTTTTTTTATGGTTTCTTTGATCGTTTGAATACGATCTTCTGTCATAGCTAATTCTTCTTTTGATGCTGAATACTCACTATTTTCTGAAAGATCTCCCATATTTCTTGCTTTTTGAAGTCTTTCAATAGCTTTTGGTTTTTTATTTTCTTCAAGATCCTTTAATTCGTTTTGTAAAATTTCAAGGCCTTGCTTAGTTATTTGTGTCATATATTTAAAAAATACCCCTAAACTGTCCTATCTAATTCAGGGGCTAATCTTGTACAATACTACTATATTTGAGGCTACTTGTCAAATCCATCGAACATACAAGAAAAGATTATTTTAATTTACTTTGAATATATTTAAAGTCTTCTCCCAAGGATTAAAATTAGCATCTGCATAAATAAAATAGTCATTTAAGCTCACTAAAACGTACTTATTTGGTACTTTCGGAGAGTATTGAAAAAAAACTCTTCTATTTTTTTCTGCATAATCACCAAGGCAACTTAAATTTTGTGGAAAAACTTCTGCAATTTCATATTCTCGATCTATATGAGTTTCTATATTACATATAATTTTTGAACTTAAAAAGTCATCTGTAACTGACTCTTTAAAAGTTTTGCCTATATCTTTACTAATAACTTCAATAAATTGACCTTGCGAGCAATTTGTATCATAATCCATAACATTATACGAAAGACATATTTTATTTTTGTTCCTAGAAACTACTACGATTTTTGGGGTTTCTTCATTAAGATTTAATTTTGTTCTCCAATTAGTTAAATAATTAAAATCTATACCATACTTTAAGGAAGTAAAAAGCATGCTGATTCCAACTATATCCGATTGTTTAAGGTTTGGCTTATTTGATTTTGACACTTCATTCAAAATTGTAATTCTATCTTCGTTTAAACTATTAGAAGAAGCTGCTTTAACAAATTTACTCACCACATAGTGCTCTCATTTTATATTTAAATAAAATAAATATGAAATAATTAATATTGTTAGAGCTAGCGAAGACACAAAAAAAGAAAAAACAAGCTTCGCAATAAAATTTTCTTTAATAGATTTATTCGCTTTATGTATTTTTTTATTTAAAGGTGTAAAGTTCTTATTTCTTTTCATATGAATTATTTATTTTTTATTAATTTCCACTTATTATTTTGAGTGAAAACTAGATTGTTATTAAGATCAAATAATTGAACAATTCCTAAATCGTAAATAGAAAATTTAGAACTATCTGCGCTTAGTTTAAAGTTAAAACCATACGATTTTTTTTCTCCTTTTTTTAAGGAGACATCCCAAGAAATTTTATTTAGAGATTGATTAAATTCATTATTGTTTTTTAGATAAGGTTCAGGATTTATTTTGCCTAAAAAACCGTTATTAACATCTGAATTATTTAAATCCATTCCAAAATGTAAATGTGGGCCATCTGCTAAACCCGTATGACCGGAGTAACCTATCACATCTCCTTTATCAACCCATTGACCAATCTGGATTTTTACCTCACTCAAATGACCATAAAAAGTTCTTCCACCCCAACCATGTTGTATAACAATATTTGTCCCATATGAAGAAAGCTTTTGTGGAAAATCTATTATTAGACCATTGTCTGCAGCTTTAACTGGTGTACCTTCTGGTAAGGCATAATCAATTCCATCATGAGCTTTAACTTCAAAATTTGAATACGCCGTTTTTAACTCTTTACTATCTGGCTGGTCCCCAAACCCAAGAGAAATAGAATAATTTCCATCAAAAGGATATCTTAAGTTGATAATTTGTTCAATTTTTTTATAGTTTTCAAATTTTTGATTATTTACACTTGAGATTGTTAAATCTGCGGGAACATAATCAATAAGAGTACCAATAAAATCCTCATCAGGATAAATATCAAGTCGTAAACTATCAACTTCTTTAAAACTTATTAAAGATGGAGCCTGATTGACAATATTTATAATATTTGTATTGTCTAAAACAAGAAAATCTCCAATTGGGAACTCTTCGCTTTTATCATTTGTTGAATCTATTAAAATCAAATATGTCCCATTTTTTTCAGGCTCGAACGAAAGTTTATATTCGTTATTGTGTAATAGGCAATTAAAATTTTTAGTATCTATATTTATTTGGCTATTAGTAGTAAGATTTTTAACTTTAACGTTTAGATTATCAGTACATTTAATATTTCCTAAATAGTCAAATAAAATAAAATTTAAAGGTATTTTAGATCCAGTTTTATAAATATACGTCTCTTGATTAAATATATAATTAAAATAAATATCAGATCCTAAAAGAATTTTTCCATCTTTCTCAATGTTTAAATAATATTTACCTGGTTTAGTATCGTTTTTTATTTGAATTTTTATAAAATGCGCTTCTCCATGGTTTTCTAAAAAAGAATTTATTTGAATTTTATTTTTATTCAAATCTATTAAATTTATTGTCAACTTATCAAATAAACTTAAATCTCCTTTGTAGTCGATGATAATTTCATCTCCGACAGCGTAATATTTATTATTTAAAGATAAGTCTAGATTACTTTTAATGTAACTTTCGTAATCTAATAGTGCTTTTGTTGAATCTTGAGCTTTTGAAACTAATTTAGGAAGATATTGCGTTTTAAAACCAACAAGTAAAAATAGAACAAGAAATATAGATGTAAGTGCTTGAAAAAGAATGTACATAATATTTTTTCTATATATATTATGCCTTAATTTACATTTAATATAAACACTTCTAAACAAAACTAATTACAACTTTAATGTTAAAATATACATTATCAAAACAGACCCCGTCGTCTAGTGGCCTAGGACACCAGGTTCTCATCCTGGCAACACGGGTTCAACTCCCGTCGGGGTCACAAATCCTAATTCATTAGAATCTTCTGATATAATTTTTTTTGTACTTAACGTATATGTTTAAAAAATATTTTATTTATATAATTATACTTATAATTGCTGTAATAACTATCTACTTATCAACATATAAACAAAAGTCTTGGAGTGAATTAAAAGAAAAAGAAGAACAGATTATTGGAGGGGATAAAGATGAAGGCGGATGTTTAATTGGGGCAGGCTATAGTTGGTGTGAAATAAAACAAGAATGCTTAAGAGAATGGGAAGAACCTTGTAAAAAATAATAGTACTTATTTAAGAAGTGCGTCGATTTGGGTTTTTGCTTGATCTACAGGTAGGGCTCCACCTATCAAATCTTTTTTACCATCTTTTGTTATGATAACAGTTCCTGGTGTTCCTTGAATACCTGCTTCTGCTCCACCTTTCATTTGATCTGCTACTAAACTTGCAAATTTATCACTATCTAAACATTCTTGAAACTTAGCTCCATTAACCCCTACTTCTTCAGCAAGTAACTTTAAATCAGCTACTTCAAAACTCGTTCCATTTGATTGGGTCTTTTCAAAAATTAAATCAATATATTTCCAAAAGCTATCATTCCCACTGAGCTCTGCAACACATTCTGATGCTTCAGCTTCTTTTGCTGCATTCTCATGAAAAGATAGCGGATAATGTCTATAAACCCAAGCAATATCGCTACCATAATCTTTCATCAACTGTTGCATTGTTAAATGAAAGTCTTTACAAAATGGGCATTCAAAATCAGAATATTCTACTAATACGATTTTTGCATTTTTGTCTCCTCTAATATGATCTTTATTTGTAACTGCAGGAATAGTATCTAAGTTTAATTCTGGTGCTGGTTGCTCTGCTGGTGCAGCTTGACCATTTGCTGGTACGCCACCTTGTTGTAAGCTCTGTACTTTAAAAAATAAATAACCTGTAAAAAATGCTAAAACTATGAGAAGTATTACAAGAAAGTTTGAAGAGTTTTTAAAAGCAAAATTAAACAAATTCTTTTTTTTGCTTTTTAGCATATCGTTTAAATATAGGGGAACATAAATATAATGTCAAGCGATATAAAACAAAGCTTTATTAAATTACTCTAATTAACCTAGATAATAACCAAGAAACAATAAAACAAGTATTCCAAACGATGACCAATTACCAATGTTCAATGTTAAAAATATTTTATAAATTGGTTATTGTATCTTGAATATTGTTTGTTTCTTGTAATTTGGTTATTGGTTATTTATTAGACATTAGGTTAATTAGAAATTAGGAATTTTTATTGCTTCTTGTTGTATACTATTTAAATGATTTGGGTAGATAGAGTAGCACAAGAAATAATAAATCGATCAAAAAAATTGGAATGGGTAGACGATATGAAAACTCCCTCAGGAAGAGTCCATATGGGATCGTTGCGAGGAGTTGTAGTGCATGATTTGGTCTATAAGGTTTTAAAAGAAAATAATATAAATACAAAGTTTTCTTATGTTTTTGATGATCATGACCCAATGGATGCAATCCCCTCTTACCTTGAGTACAAAAAATGGGAAAAATATGCAGGAATGCAATTATATAAAATCCCCTCTCCAATAAAAGGGTTTAAAAGTTTTGCCCACTACTATGCAGATGAATACATAAAGGTATTTAATTCAATTAATTGTCACCCACAAATAATTTGGGGTTCGCAGTTATATAACAGCGGAAAGATGAATGGTGTAATTAAAATTGTTTTGGATAATTCAGAAAAAATAAGAAAAATATATAATAAAGCTTTTGATAAAAAGAAACCAAACGACTGGCATCCGTACAATGTAGTATGTAAAAAATGCAATAAAATAGGCACAAGTTACGTTTATAAATGGGATGGTAACAAAGCTCACTATAGATGCGAACCAAAAGCGGTTGCGTGGGCTGTAGGATGTGGTAATAAGGGTAGTGTGTCTCCATATGACGGAAACGGGAAACTCCCATGGAGAGTAGATTGGCCTGCGAAATGGATGGTAATAGGAGTCACTATTGAAGGTGCTGGAAAAGATCATATGTCTGCTGGTGGATCTTATGAAATTGCAGAGATGTTTTGTAAAAAAATATTAAAATACCCTGCTCCATATCCTGTTGCATATGAATTTTTTAATTTAAAAGGCAAAAAAATGTCCTCATCAAAAGGTCTTGGTATTTCAGCTCGTGAGATCTCTGAAATAGTACCTTCAAATATTCTTAGATTTATTATTGTAAGAACACCAATTAAAAAAGCAATAGATTTTGACACAGATGAAGATACTATAAATAAAGTATTTGATGATTACGACATCTGTTTGAATGCATACTTTGATACGCTTGAAAACAAAGTACCTGAAGGTAAGCAAGGAGAAGTTATTCTCGATTTTGCAAGAATAATTAAGCTTTCAGAAGTAAAACCTCTTCCAAAAAAAAGAATTCTTATTCCAAGATTTAGGACTTTAGTTAATTTATTAAGAAATAACGAAGATCCTTTAGTTTTTTTTGAAAAACAAAAACAATCAAATCTTACCCAAGAAGAAAAAAATCTTTTACAAGAAAGAGTAAATTATGCGAAACCATATATAAAACAAAATAAAAGTAACGCAATTATAGAGCTCTCATCAAATCAATTAAAGTTTTTAAAATTATTGGCAGAAAAATTAGAAACTTTAAAAATAAAAGATTCTGTATCTATACAAAATGCTATTTTTTTGATTTTAAAAGAAAGTGACCTTACATCTAAAGAAGCTTTTCAAGGGTTTTACAAATCGCTAATAGGAAAAGAGTCTGGCCCTAAGGCAAGTGACTTGATAATTTCAATTGGCTTGCCTAAAGTTATTCAATCTTTTAAAAGATAGTAATGATAAGTAGAGAAAAAGCGTTTGAAATATTAAATTCACACATTAAAAATCAAAACCTTATTTATCATGGCTTAGCTGCAGAAGCTGCAATGAAAGGGCTCGCTAAACACTTTGGAGAAAGCGAAGAAAAATGGGGATTAGTTGGATTACTCCACGACGGTGACTGGGAAGAAACTACAAATGACCCTTCAACACATACAAAAAAAATGATCGGGTGGTTAAAAGAAGCTGGAGAAACAGATCAAGATATTTTAAATGCAATACTTTCACACAACTTCGCCCATACAGGAGAAAGCCCACCAAAAAATAAAATAGAATGGGCTATCTATACTTGTGATGAACTCACAGGCTTTATTGTAGCTGTTACTCTAATAACTCCTGATAAAAAACTTTCATCTGTTAATGTTGGTTCTGTTTTAAAAAAATTTCCATCAAAATCTTTTGCAGCAGGTGTACGCAGAGAACAAATCAGAATGTGCGAAAATAACCTTGGACTGCCTCTTGAGGAATTTATTAAAATAGTTCTTACCTCAATGCAGCAAATCTCAAATAACCTAGGGTTATAAAATAATTAAGTAAAAACGCTTGGAATGCCATGTACTGCGATTTGTAAAGAACGTAAGTCTTTTGGAATATGCGAAAAAAATGTCAAAACAAATAGCAGAATTTCTAATTGATCTAATTTCTAATAAATAACCAATAACCAAATCACAAGAAACAGGCAATATCCAATATTAGAATAACCAATTAAACAAACAGCAATGTCATTCCAAACTTGATTTGGAGCCTGCAGATTCCCGATTAGATCGAGAATGACAAAAGCTTTTGTACATTAACAATTGGTCATTGTTTGGAATACTTGTTTTATTGTATTTTGGTCATTCTTTAGGTCAATTAGATTAATTAGAGTAATTATTATTTATAAAGTTTATGTTTGTTATAATAGCTTTATGAAAACCCTTTTGATTGCTACACAAAACCAAGCTAAGATAAAAGAAATTAAACACGGCCTTAAATCTCTTCTAAAAAATAAAATTACTCTTATTACACTTGAAGATCTTAAAATTAAAAAAGGCCCTGAAGAGACAGGAAAAACATTTGAAGAAAACGCCTTATTAAAAGCTAAATATTATGCAGATAAGTTAAGCTTACCAGCTATAGCAGATGATGGAGGTATAGCAATCAAAAGTTTAAATGGTGAGCCAGGAGTAAAGTCAAGAATGTGGCTAGGTTACGAAGTGCCTGATCAGAAACTAATTGATCATACTTTATATAAATTAAAAGAGTTTACGCCAAATAAAAGACAAGCTTATCTTGAAACATGCCTTTGTTTTTATGATCCAGAAACAGGAGAAACTTTTTATGAAAAAGAAAGAATCAATGGATTTATTGCATTAAAACAAAGTAAAAAAAGTGAAAAGGGATACCCTTTTAGATCATTATTTATGATAAATATAAATGGAAAACAAAAATATTATGATTCCCTAAATTCAAAAGAAACAAAGCAATTAAATCATAGACTCATAGCGCTACAAAGACTCTTGCCTAAAATAAGTAAGCATCTGTTAAAATAAATTATGCTCTCAATAGACTTTATTAAACAAAATAAGGAAAAAGTTAAAGCTGCCGCAAAAAACAAAGGTTACAAAATAGACCTAGATAAACTTTTAACTATTGAAGAAAATAAAAGAAAAAAATCTCAAGAAATTCAAAAACTTCGACAAGAATTAAATACTCTTTCTAAAAAAGGAATTGATGCTTCAACAAAAAAATTAAACAAACAAAAACGAGTACTTATCCAGCAAGAAGAAGAAAAACTAAAAGAAATTTCTGATGAATTTAAAACTCTTCAATATGAAATACCAAATCTTCCTTTAGAAGATGTTCATGTTGGAGAAAATGAAACAAAAAATAAAGTAATAAAAAAAAGTCCTAATGATCCAATAAAATTTGACTTCAAACCAAAAGACCATTTAGAACTAGGAGAATTGTTAGATATCATTGATGTTAAAACAGCATCAAAGGTTTCTGGTTCAAGATTTGGATATTTAAAAAACGAAGCTGTAATTCTAGAATTTGCTCTAATTCAACTTGCTTTAAATGTTTTATCAAAAGAAGGTTTTATTCCTATAATCCCACCAGTATTAATTAATAAGCAAATAACCGAAGAATTAGGATACTGGCATGGTGGTGGAAATGATGATTATTATTTAGTTTTTGAACCATTAAATAAAGATTCTTTTTTCTATCTTGTTGGCACCGCAGAACACTCACTCGTACCAATGCATAAAGAAGAAGTATTAAACAAAAAGGAATTGCCAAAACGATATGTTGGATTTTCAACTGCATTTAGACGAGAAGCTGGATCATATGGTAAAGATGTGAAAGGTATTTTTAGAGTTCATCAATTTGATAAAGTTGAAATGGTATCTTTTACCATTGATGAAAACGATTCTAAAGAACACGAATATTTACTTTCACTGGAAGAAAAGCTTTTTCAAATGCTCGAGATACCTTATCAAGTAATTAAAATGTGTACAGGAGATCTTGGTTTCCCTATCGCTAAAAAATACGATATTGAAGCATGGATCCCTTCTCAAAATAAATATCGCGAAGTTACATCTACCTCAACAACAACTGATTTTCAAGCAAGAAGATTAAATATAAAATATCAGGACGGACCAGAAAAAAAGTTTGTTCATATTTTAAATGGAACAGCTTTTGCAATAGGCAGAACGTTAGTTGCAATTTTAGAAAATAATCAGCAAAAAGATTGTTCAGTTAAAATACCAAAGGTTCTTCAAAAATATACAGGCTTCAAGGAAATAA
>JBDRCK010000036.1:0-2851 GCA_043821785.1 bacterium
GTCGCCGTCTAAAAGCATAGAGCTTAAACCTTTCATAGCCGTTAGCGGAGTTCTAAGCTGGTGCGAGGCTATCGACAAAAATTCCGATTTCGCCTCGTCTAATCTTTTTAATTCCACATTAGCCGATTCTAATTTTTTATTCGACGCCGATAAATCATCCGCCAATTTTTTAATTTTATCCGCTGATTTTATTTCTTTTAAAACGCCCCTAATAAGCAATGTGCCTAAAAGGCTCGCGCCTAAAAAAATGCATAATTTTAAAATAAACTCGCCCGTAGTTTTTGAAAGTAGCGCGTCCACTAATAAAACAATAGAAATAAAAAACGCGAACATTTCCGTCGCGATTACTTTGATATTAAAAAGATGGTGTTTTAAGATAGCGTAGGCGGTGAAACCTACCATAAATATTGTAAAAACCTGTCCTATCCAATTCAAAAAAAACAACCCAAACCATGGCATTATTAAATTTGTGATGAAAGCCAAATTAGCAGCTAAAGCATATCCAGTCAACAAGTATAATATTTGCATATGCGCAATTCTTGTCACATTTTTATATTTCTTGAAAAGTCTCCAGAAAGCAAAAGAAAAATAAACTAAAATATATAATGCATAAAAAATATATAATTTCCCAAAAATTATTTCTTTCTCAAGTCCTGACCTTATATTTACTTCTTTAATTATATAATTCGGTAAAGCTGTAAAAATAACTATGACAATATTTACAAATAAAATAAAAAAAACTTTCCAAAAAGTGTATATCTCTATTTGTGAAGGGAAAATATATGTAAAAAGTAAAAAGCTACTCGCGATAAATGTAGGCATCATATACAATATTTGACACCAAATTAAACCATTACCTTTATTAGCGGAACGAAACATAAACATTGCCAAAATCCATCCGACAATAAAAACTATATTCCAACTATAAAAGATATTTACTTTATTTTTACCTCCCTTAAAATAAAGTATTACTCCCAAACCAAAATTGAATAATGAAACCACTACCAACAAAAGATTAATTGTATCAAATGAAAAAATCATATTTTTTGATATCATTAATATTTTATCATATTTTTATAAAAAGGAAAACGCTACTATGTATTCTTGATTATACATAATAGCGTCATATTTTTATTTAGAACTTAAGATAAAAAAGAATCATATGCACACTTACCTCTTGCGCATTTGTTGTTTAAAATATCCCCAACGGAAATTATCTTAGAAAAACTTGTCAAGATAACTTTTTCCGATTCAACTCCTATCCTGTTCCCCATATCCAAGATTAACTTCACCTTGTCAACATCTAAATCGGCTCCTATGCAAAAATTTTCTTTCCAGTCATGAGCCGCAAGAATAGCGGTCTCAATTAAACAGGTATAAGAAATGTCAGGACGATCTTCAAGTAATCCAAAATTAAAATGGCAATTCAAGTTAGGATAACTTCCTAATACATCCACTATTAAAATATCAGGACGAACTATTGTTAAGTTCGACGAGGTATTGCGTGGTTGTGAATCATCAATGATTATTGCCCCTCTTTTGAGCATTTGAGCTTCAATAATCGTTCTTGTCGCATTTGTAACAACAATAGCAATATCTGCATTTATAAGCAAATTCAAATCATATCCTATCTCAACTTTAATATTGCTCTCAATTTCCATATTGCTTTTCAAAAATTCTAACTTATTTTGCTTATTCATTAGATCAACCAGCAATAATCGACTTATTCCATTAGTTTTGGATAGAGTTTTAGCACATAAACTTCCTACAGAGCCACCTGCTCCTATGATAGCGACAGTACAATTTTCTAGAGGGATACCCAAAGCTTCCACTGTAATATACACATCTTTAACAATTGCTGCCACCGTATAGGCATGACCTGTAGTAATTTTACATTTGGTAAACTCTTCCAAATCCTTGCCATATCGAGTTAAAAATGGCAATAATGCTCCTAAACCAATTAAACTACATCCCTTTCTTTGCGCCAAAACTGACAGCTGCTTAATTCTCTTCTTAACAAGCGGTAGATCAGTCTTTATATGATCAGGAGTAAGCACGATAGAAAGTAGCCAACCTTGTATATCGTGCCCGTTATTCACAGATTTTATCCCCGTAATTCGTGATAAAGTTATCGGGGGCAAAAATCTTACCAACCACAAAACAACTTTATCAGGTAAATACTTAAAAACAGGATATGGTCTGCAAATATCTGATATATCTCGGGGATGAACTAAAAAAGCAAAACCTTCCATTTTTCTCATCTGTGGAAGCACTAAAACAACAAAGTCTCCCATAGCCCTTAGCAAATTTAGAATTGTTTTTAGAAAATCTTTTATAAAATTTATCATCGTTAAATCTCCTAATTTTTAATTTAATTTAATTATCTTCACTTTTCAAAGATCTTTTAAAAAGATCGATTTTCACATTACTATAGTTTAGCAGTATTTTTATATAAATGTCAAAATTTACAAATAAAAAAATGGGGCTGAAATACGATTTAAGCCCCCTTTAAGATTAGCTGATCTTATTTTATATATTAATAGCTCCAGCTACCTCCGCATGGAGCGTTAAAAATTCCGAGCGAAGAAGTTGTCGCGTCTCCCACTATATTCCATGTTGAATATATAGACGAGATAAGACGATGCCCTTTTTGCCCCTTTACTCGAACAATCGCATTTTTTACCGATCCGGGTTTTAATTTCATATAAGCAAGGCTCTAGACTAGCAGAGGCACCTATGATATACTATATTTATGCTAGTTGAAGCCAAAATAAGTAATTATAAAATTAAAAAGATAATTAGGCACTTTTCTATCGATATAGACGCCTTAAAAACAGCCGAATTAACACTG
>JBDRCK010000037.1:0-101935 GCA_043821785.1 bacterium
TACAAGTTGTTGTGTTATTGTTGAGCCCCCTTGGAGTTGTCCTGTTGTTACATTTTCTTTTATAGCTCTTACGATTCCTCCTATTAAAGAAATACCCTTATGATTAAAGAAATCTTTATCCTCTATTGCTATTGTTGCTTGCGATACATAATCTGGTAATGCGCTAAGTTTAATTGGAGTCCTTTTTTGATCTTTGTAAATTTTATATAAAACTTTTCCGTTTCTATCTAATATATGTGTTGTTAGAGGAACAACATTGTAATTTTTTAAACTGTAAGGCGTTGGTAATTTATAAAAAATATAAAAATATACAAACAAAAGGAAAAAAATAGTAAAGGTAATTACAAAATATTTTTTCTTTCGGCTATTTTTTATAACGTTTATTATATTTTCAAATACTTTTTTCATTTTTAATTAGAAATATATTCTTGGAAATAATGGTTTAATTTTTTTAATTTTTCCTTGAGTTGCCTTTAATATTTTTTCAGATGTATTTGGTAAAAAAACATCTAAATTTTTCGCAATATTTCTTATTTTAGAAATACAATCAATAAGGTAGATTACTGCTTTATCATGTTCTAAATTCCAAGGCGCATTTTTATTTATGTCAGAATCTATTTTGCTTAAAATCTTCCAAATTTCATCCAATGCTAGTGAAAAAGCATAATTTTCTATATATTCAGACACTTTTTTATTTAGTTTCTGATCAGTTTTTTTTATTTCGATATTATTTTTTTCACATAGATTAGTTACTCTTGATACTAAATTTCCTAACGTATTGGCCAAATCGGAATTATATAGTTCTTCAAATCTTTTTATTGAAAAATCACCATCTTGAATTGTAGGAATTTCTTTTAATAGATAATATCTAAAAGGATCAGTGCCATATTTTGCTTGAATTTCATATGGGTCTACTATGTTACCAATAGTTTTACTCATCTTTTGACCCGAAATTGTAATAAATCCATGAACTAACAATTTTGTTGGAAGATTTATTCCAGCTGACAAAAGCATAGCTGGCCAATAAATAGCATGGAATTTAATTATGTCCTTACCAACCACATGAATTCTTTCGGTTGAATAACTCCAAAAATCTATAAAAACTTTTTCATTTTTATCAAAGCCAAGAGCTGTTATATAGTTTGCAAGCGCATCAAACCAGACATACATTATATGATCTTGATTATTTGGGACAGAAACTCCCCATCCTTTTGTTCTTTCTTTTGGTCTTGAGATAGAAAAGTCTTCAAGACCTCTATTTATAAAGTTTAAAACTTCTTTTTTTCTAAAATCAGGATGAATAAGATATTTATTATTTTCTACGATCTCTTTAAGTTTATTTTGGAATTTTGATAAAGAAAAAAAATAATTTTCTTCTTCAAAAAGTTCAAGTTTCCTTTTATGATATGGGCAAATATTATTTTTGAACTCGTTATTTTTATAAAAATTTTCACAACCATTACAATAAAGACCTTTATACTTTTTTTTATAAATATCTTTTGAACATAACTTCCAAAGTTTTTGAGCACCTTTTTTATGTTTATCAGAGCTTGTTTTTATAAAATTATCGAATGTAAGGTTAAGCACCTCTTTTAATTTATAAAAATCTAAAGAATGATTATCTACAAATTCTTTTACAGGTGTGTTAGCTTTTTGAGCAGCTTCAACATTTTTTGATGCATTTTCATCGCTTCCCCATAATAAATATACATTTTCCTTCCCTACCTTATTTCTATAATATCTAGCTAAAACATCTACCTGTATAGCCTCAAGAGAATGGCCTAAATGCGGGGGAGCATTTACATAAGGTATAGAAGCAGTAATTAATATTTTATTTTTCATCGATAAATTATAACCTAGAAATAAAACGTTTTCTAATTCAAAAGAAAAGCGATTGCTGTCATTAAAAGTATAAGCAAAAGTGAATATATAATCTGAAATCCAAATAAGTAGTTAATTAAAAAAAATAAAAAAATAAACGAAGCCAATAGTATAGAAATACTGTTATGCAAAAATAAGTTTAAAAAGTTTAATATAAAAAAGAAAATTACGCTTAAAAAGCCAATTACAAAATAAATATTTTTTGGAGGTACATAAAGAAAAATACTTAAAATAATAATAGCTAAGAAGATTAACGGAGTCAGTTTGTTAAAAGATATATTTTTCATTTTTTATCACCTTCTGTTGAAAGAAAGACCTTTTCAATATATAATTTTACATTATGGTTAAGTTAGTAGAGGAAAAACAAGAGGTAATTAAAAAATATGCTCAAAGAAAAGGAGATACTGGATCACCAGAGGTTCAAGGTGCCCTTTTAAGTTACAAAATACATAGACTTATTAGTCATCTTGATGAAAATAAAAAAGACAATCATTCTCGAAGAGGGCTATTAAAAATTGTTGCAAAAAGAAGAAGGATATTAAATTACCTACAAAAACTCGACTCTAAGAGATATAAAAAACTTATCGGCGAGCTTGAATTGAAAAAATGAGCTACTTCGAAGAATCTTATCAACTAGATGACAAAAAGCTAACTTTACAAGTTGGTAAATTGGCTAAAGCATCTGAAACTTCAGTATTAGGACGTCTTGGAGATACATGCGTATTAGTTACAGTTAATAAAGGTAAAAAAGAAGAAGATCTTGATTATTTACCTTTAGGAGTAGAGTATGTTGAAAAACTATATGCAGGAGGCAGGATAAAAGGTTCTAGATGGGTAAAAAGAGAAGGAAAACCTACAGATGAGGCTATTTTAATTGCAAGACTTATAGATCGAGGAATAAGACCATTTTTTCCTAAAAATTATAGAAAAAGCGTACAAATTGTAATAACTTTATTATCAGTAGACGGTGTATCTTCTCCAGAAATACTTGCAGCCATTACAACATCTGCCGCTCTTCATATCTCTTCAATACCATGGAATGGACCACTTGCTACCGTAAGAATGGGATATATTAATGCAGAAGGAAATTCTTATATTTTAAATCCTGACGAAACCGAATTGGCACATTCAAAAATGGATATGATTGTTACAGCTTCAAAAAACAAAACCGTAATGGTTGAAGTTGAAGCAGAGGAATTAAATGAAGACATAATTGAAAAAGGAATTATTGAAGCAAAAAAAGAAATATCGAAACTTATAGTTTTTATTGAAAATATTAGAGGTAGGATTGGTCATCCAAAAGATGAAGTGGTTGAAAAAAACTTAACAGAACCTTTAATTAAAATATTAAATAAAGATTTTAAAAAAGAAATTGACAACATAATCAAGCAAAAAGCAGAGAAAGAATATGGAGAAAGCGATTTGTTAAATAAACTTGTTGAGAAGTTAGTTGAAAAATATAAAGATTATGAAGAAAAATTAATTTTTAAAGCAATTGATGAAACTGTTAAAAAAACAGTAAGAGAAAAGGTTTTAAAAGACAAAAAGAGACTGGATGGTAGAGATTTAGAAACTGTAAGAGATATATATATTGAAGTTTCTATACTTCCTAGAACTCATGGATCTGCAGTATTTCAAAGAGGAGATACTCAAGTTCTATCAATCGCCACTTTAGGATCTCCTGATCTTGAACAGCTTATAGAAAGTCCTATTGGTGAAGAAGCAAAAAAATATATACATCACTACTATATGCCGCCTTACTCACTTGGTGAAGTTGGAAGAATGGGTTATCCTTCAAGAAGAGAAATAGGTCATGGAGCTTTAGCTGAAAAAGCTATAAGACCTATTTTACCTGATGTAAATGATTTTCCCTATACTATTAGAGTTGTCTCAGAAGTATTGTCTACAAACGGATCAACATCTATGGCTTCAGCATGTGGTTCAACTTTAGCTCTAATGGATGCAGGTGTTCCTGTAAAAGAACCTGTTGCAGGAATAGCAATAGGACTTATTTATGAATCAGATACAAAATACGAACTAATGACAGATATCATAGGAGTTGAGGATTTTTTTGGAGATATGGATTTTAAGATTGCTGGTACCAAAAATGGAATAACAGTTATTCAACTTGATGTAAAAAATGATGGATTAACTGAAAAAATGATAACTGAAACATTAATTAAGGCAAAAAAAGCTAGACTTTTATTATTAGAAAAAATGTTAGCTGTAATAGCTAAACCAAGACAGCAACTTTCTAAATTTGCTCCAAAAGTTGTTGTATTAACTCCTCCTCAAGAAAAAATAGGTGAAATTATAGGTCCAGGAGGAAAAAATATAAGAAACATGACAGCAAAGACAAATACAGAAATTAATGTAAGTCATGACGGTAAAGTGACGATTTCTGGAATTGATGAAAATAATGTTAAAATGGCTAGAGAAATGATCGAAAGTATAATTAGAGATGTTGAGGCAGGAGAAGAATATGAAGGTGAGGTCAAAAGAATATTATCATTTGGCGCTTTTGTTGAGGTGCTTCCTGGTAAAGAAGGATTAATTCATGTTTCAAAAATGGGAAAAGGATTTGTAAAAGATGCAAACGATGTATTAAAACTAGGACAAAAGGTAAAGGTAAGAGTATATGAGATTGATCAACAACATAGAATAAACCTAGAACTCCTTCCATAAACTCGAATTCCGAATGACGAAATTCTAAACAAATCATAAATTCTAAATTACAAAGAACAAATAAGCTGTAAATCTCAAATTTTAAATTTAAAATTTTATGCTTTGGATTTATTTGTATTTTGGTATTTAAGATTTATAATTTATGATTATTGCTTTTATAAAGCTGCTCAACTACAATAAAATAATATGGCGCGAAGAAAATCTCTTCTAAAGATACCTTTTTTAAGGGTAAAGGTAGACAGAAAAACATTTTTTAACATAATAGGATTTATATTTGTTGCAATAGGTCTTATTATTTTTATTTCTACTCTTGGATTTTTTAGTAGTGGAGAAGAAGGGCAAGTTCTTAATTTAATAAACGAAGTCATTTATAGCAATTTAGGCGTAATGGGAATACTTTTACCATTTATTCTCTTTCTAATATCTGGACATTTTTTCAGTTCAAAAAAATTTAAATTTATAAAAATAAATACTACAATAGGAAGTGTATTAATTTTCATTTCTCTTCTTGGAATTTTTAAAACAGGCTATTGGGGTGCATATATATTTAATACATTAACATTAGATTTTTCATTGGTAGGAGCGTTGGTTATTTTACTCATTATGTTTTTTATGGGTTTGATACTTTTTTTGGATACATCTGTTGACGCTTTTTTAGTATTTGTTTTTAGAGGTATTAAAAATTTTATTGAATTTATTAAAAACTACTTTTTTAGAGAATCGTTAGGAAGAGATGGGAAAGATAAATTGAAAAATAAAAAAGACGACTCGTTTATTTACGGAAAAGATATTTCTATAAATCATAATAAAATCGCCTCTTTAACAACAAATCCACAAATAAAAGGAGATATAGAACTCAAACCTTTAATAGCAAAATCTGCAAATTGGATTTATCCCCCATTATCAATTTTGCAGGATATTTCACAAAGAGAGGCAGATAGAGGAGATGTTAAATCTAACGCACAAACGATAGAACAGACTTTAGAGAGTTTTGGAATTAGAGCAAATGTAGTAGAAGTGAATTATGGACCGACAGTAACACAATATGCTATTAGGATAACGCAGGGTACAAGACTTTCGAAAATAACTGGTTTGGGAAATAATCTTGCGCTTTCATTAGCAGCTCCTGGAGGATTGGTTAGAATTGAAGCTCCTATTCCAGGAAGGTCAATGGTTGGAATAGAAATACCAAATATAAGACCAGAAATAGTAACTTTAAAAAATATTTTATCATCATCAGAATTTAAAGATAGCTCAGATCCACTTTTAGTTCCTCTTGGTCTTGATGTTTCAGGAAAAGCAATGTCTGCGTCTATAGAGAATATGCCTCATGTATTGATAGCTGGAACAACAGGTTCAGGAAAATCCGTCATACTAAACGCGTGGATATGTACGTTTTTATTTAGAACTAAGCCAGAAGAATTAAGATTAATTTTAGTCGATCCTAAAAGAGTTGAGCTAACTCTTTATAATGGAATTCCACATTTGTTAACAGAAGTTATTGTAGAAGCTGACAAAATAATATCTGCTTTAAAATGGACTGTTTTTGAGATGGAAAATAGATACAAAGAGTTTTCTAAAGCTGGTGTTAGAGACTTGGAAGGATACAATGCTTTAAAAGACGTACAAAAAAAACCGTACATAATGTTTGTTATCGATGAATTAGCTGACCTTATGATTTTTTCTCCTGGAGATAGTGAAGATCTAATTACAAGAATAGCTCAGATGTCAAGAGCAACGGGAATCCATTTGATTCTTGCAACACAAAGACCCTCTGTTGATGTTATTACAGGTCTTATGAAGGCTAATATACCAACACGTATTGCTTTTAACGTTTCATCAATGGTTGATTCAAGAGTAATCATCGATATGCCAGGTGCAGAAAAACTTCTTGGAAAAGGAGATATGCTTTATCTTCCTCCTGATCAAGCAAAACCAAAGCGTATACAAGGACCATTTATTACAGAAAAAGAAGTTAACCAACTTGTTAAGTTTCTTAAATCACAAACACCAGAAATACATTACACAGAAGAAATTACACAGCAGGATACAATGCTATATGGTGGTGCAGTTGGCGCTAGAGGAACTGTTACAGGAGATGTAGATCCCTTATTCAATCAATCTATAAATATCATATCGTCAGCAGATAAAGCTTCAGCATCACTTTTACAAAGAAAACTTTCAATTGGATATGCTCGAGCTGCTAGAATTCTTGATCAACTCGAAGCTGCTGGGTACGTAAGCCAAGCAGATGGCTCAAAACCAAGAGATGTACTTAGCCGCCGCGACCCAATGCAAGACCAACCCATAGAATAATTCTTATTAATAATACTTAATTTATTTATTGGAGGTATTTATTTATGTTTGCGTTGTGTTCCTTAAGAGTTCTTGAGAAATGTAGCTTTCCATTTGAATCGGAGACATAAAATAAATAAGGAGTATTTGGGTTAGCATTTGCAACTGCCTTTAAGGAAGACAAACCGGGATTTGATATAGGATTAGGTGGAAAACCAGGGTTTAAATAGGTGTTATAAGGAGAATTTACTTTTAAGTCTTCAAAAGTAAGTCCATTTTTCCACCATGTTTTTTGATCAGATTGATATCCCAATGCATATTGAACCGTTGCATCAATCTGAAAAGGAATTCCTTCTTTATATCTTTTAAGAAGAACATTTGCAACTTGCTGTCTGTCATTGTCAAACTTTGCCTCTCGTTCTATCATAGATGCTAAAGTTATTGCATCGTGTTCAGTAAGTCCAAGTTTACCTATTTTTACTTTTAACTGTGCGTCGAATCTATTATTAAAATTATTTTCCAAAATTGAAATAAAAGCTCCTGCTGTTGCATCTTTTGGAATTAAATAAGTATCAGGAAATAAATATCCTTCTTTTGCACTATTTATTATTTCAGAAGCTGGGATATTAAATTCAGTAGCAACCTTATCAGCAATTTCTTCTTTTCTCCAACCCTCTATGATAGTAATCCACCTATCAAGTGTCCCGTGTGTCAATTCTTGAGCTATATCATACGCTGACATAGATGGAGAAAGTCTATAGTCACCGGCTTGAACTTTATTTTGAATTTTAAGCTGATATAAAATTGTATAAAAAACAATACGGCTTCTTATTAAATTTTCTTGAGATAGTTTTTTTGCTACTGATTTTGTACCCTCGCCTATTTCTACAACGAAAATCTGTGAATCTTTATTTGTCTTATCAACAGCTAAAGAACCTTCATAAAATAAAAGAGCAATACCAGCAATTGTTATAAAAGCAATTGTTATAAGTATTGAAAATTTTTTACGAGATTTCATAAATAGGAAAATTTTCCAAAGAAACTTCTGCTTCTTTTAATTTATAAGACTGTGTTGAGTATAAGGAGAAAAAAGATTCATTTTTTGATACTTTGTCTCCAATCTTTTTATATAAATAAATGCCCGCTTGCTTATCTTCAGGAGCTCCTAAAAGCTTTGCAATCATATTAAGATTATAATTATTGACTCCTTTTATCTTACCATATTTTTTAGCTAAGATTATTTTTTTGGCAGACTTTAATTTTAATTTTTTACTCGTTACTTTTTTGATACCGTTTTGAGCTTCTACTATTTGTTGGAATTTTTTAAGCGCCCTTCCGCTTGTTAAAATTTCTCTTATTTCAGTTTCTGGATCTTTATTAATTTCTTTTGTCTTATAACAAAGCTTAAGTAGTTCTTTTGCAAGTTTTATAGCTTTATTCTCAAGATTAATAGGCCTATCGTGTTTTTGCTCCAACACATATAGGGCATCTTTAGCCTCGAGAATTGGACCTACACCATTTCCAGCTGGCTCGTTGATTCTATTAATATCAACCTTAATTTTTATATTGAATTTTTTTGCAAGTTGTTTGAACTTTTCTTCTACCTTTTCGGCGTCTTTTGTATATTTTACTTTTATAGTAGATCCTATAGGTAGATCTAGTACTAAATGATTTGTTGATACCGCCACTTTCTTTGCCATAATAGAAATTATTATTTTGTCAAATGATTCAAAAGAAAGTTCTTCTTCAATGTCTATAATTTTATCGTCTGCTGGAGCAATACCAAGATGACCTCCCCAAACAATACATCCTCCAACTTTGTCTACAATTTTATGTATTTGATTTGGTGAAAAAGTCACATCTGCCATAACTTCCATTACATCAGCAGTTCCAGCGGGGGTAGTTATTGCCCTTGATGAAGTTTTTGGAATTTTAAAACCAGCTTCTGCAATTATTGGAACCACTATAAGGGTAGTTCTTGTACCTGAGACACCACCTATTGAATGCTTATCAGCTACAATTCCATCAAATTTGATTTTTTTACCTGTTTCTACCATAGCTTTTGTAAAGTGGTATAACTCTTCTGTTGAAAATCCTTCTTTAAATGAAGAAGCAATAAAATAAGTTGTTAGAATATCTCCTAGCTTATCTTTTGATATTTCATCCATAAGATTATAAATTTCACCGTATGTGAGTTTTTTACCTAGAAGCTTTTTTTGTATGCTTTTTACTGCTTCTATATGTTTTGATTTATCTAAATTTTTCATTCGACATCAGTATAAATTTCTACCACTCTTTTTTTATAACCTCTAATTTTCTTAATAAAATTAATAATAACCCCTGCCTCTTTAACATTTAGTATCCAAGATAAAAAAGAGTAGGAAAGCAAAAAGGAAAAAGCACCTGTAATAAGCAATAAAAATACATTTATTGTTCTTGAAGTATCAAAAATAAGACCATCTATTAACTTCATTTCTAAATAAACAAAAAAAGAAGAAATAAATGTAGCTGAAAATATTTTTATCGATTCTAAAATTAACAAGCGGAGGTTTAGTCCTTTAAATTTTTTTGACAACAAGAATAAAAGTATGAGCACATTTATTGAAATTGAAATTGAAAAAGATATCCCAAGAGCCCAAACAGGTAATTTCAAAACAAAAATAAAAAATAAACTTAAAATAATATTTACAAAAATAGAAAACACACTTATATAAAAAGGAGTTTTGCTATCAAGAAACGCGTAAAAGCATCTAGTGACGAAATAGTAAATTGAATGTAGGGGAATTGATAAAGCAAAATAAGACAATGTTACAGCGGTTTGAACAGTTGCGTCCCAATCAAACTTATCGCCTCCAAAGAAAAGTCGAACAATTGGTGTTCTCGCAAAAATAAAAAAAGCTGCTATAGGTATTGTTAAAAAAAATATACTTAGGATCGAATCAATAATTATTTTTTTAAATTCCTCATATTTTTTATCTTGATAAACTTCGGAAAGATACGGAAGGGATGCTTGCCCAAAAGAAATACCAAGAATTGATACAGGTAGTAATTGAAGACGCTGAGCAAAATAAAATACAGTATATGAGCCTGTTCCTAAGGTTGACGCTAGTAGTAGATCAATAGTTGCATCTATTTGAGCAGTTAGGACAGTTACAACTCTTGGAACTACCATATTAAAAAATTCTTTTACACCTTTTGTTATTTTTAATACTGGTTGATATATAAATCCAGAATTAAATATAAGGGGGAGTTGTGTAATAAACAATAAGAATGAGCCTAAAATCACACCAGCTATAGGAGCTACGAGATGAAAGCTACCTGCAAAAAAGATAGTGGCTATAATAATTGATAGATTGTAGACAATTGGTGCAATTGCAGATAATATAAAAATTTTATTAGCTTGTCCAAGGCCAGTTAAAAAGCTCGCAAATACCATAAAAGGAAGCTGTCCTATAAGAAGCATTTTTGAGTAGTAAGTAATTATCTGTATCTTTTCTGGTGAAAAACCAGGGGTCATTAAGGGAATTATGTTATCTACAAAAACATAAAGTATAATTACAAATCCTAAGAAAATTAAGGACACAGCGTTTATTATTGATGATATAATTTCGTTTAATTTATCTTTATCTTTGTGATATTTAATAAAAATTGGAATAAAAGTAGACGATATAGCGCCTGTAATTAGGATTTCAAATACAAAGTCAGGTATTCTAAAAGAAGCAAAAAATATATCCAGTTGAGATTTGTCAAAATAGCCAGCTAGTATACGATACCTCAAAAAACCAAACAATCTTGAAATTAAAATCATCAACGCTACAACTAAAGTAGAAGAAATTATTGTTTTTTGTTTTGTTAAGAGAAATTTTTTAGTTTCGAATATAAACTTATTCATTATAGTAAAAATCCACTTGACATAATGTGCTAAATGGCGTTAAATGGTTATATATGGTGTTTTTTGGTGAATATCTTGTTTCATTTTCTTCCCCTGGTAGGGTTGTTTTGCCCAAGAAAATTCGTGAACTTTTAAAAGGCAACATATTTATTTTAGCAAAAGGATTTAACTTTTGTTTAGCAGGTTTTGATAAAGACGCCTGGGAGGAAAAAGCTAAAGAACTTGTAAACGTATCTTTACTTGAAGAAGACGATCTAAAAAAAAGACGATCTTTATTTTCTTCTACAGTTTATTTAGAAATTGATGATCAAGGTAGATTTGTAATCCCAAAAAATATGCTTGAGTATTCTGGTCTTAAAAATAAAGCTCAAATAATAGGAGTTGGTGACCACTTTGAAATATGGAGCCCAGAAAAATGGGCTAAATATCAAAGTCAAAGTAAAGTTTAAAACAATTTAGTGCATACACCTGTTCTTTTACAAAAAGTAGTTGAAAACCTTGATATAAAGGCAGATTTGCTATATGTGGACGCAACGGCAGGAGAAGGCGGACATTTGCAAGAATTGCTTCAAAAAGCCGGAAGGGTTCTTGCTTTAGACGCTGATATTGAACAGATTAAAAAGCTAAGAGCAAAATATAGTGAATTTGTTTTTAAAGGTAGCTTGATAGTTGAAAAAGCGAATTTTGCCGACTTATTAAAAGTCTGTAAAAGAAACTCTTTTCTACCTGTAAATGGAGTTTTGATTGATCTTGGGTTGAGTTATGACCAAATAAATCAATCAACGAGAGGTTTTTCATATAAAAAACTTGATGAAGTTCTTGATATGCGAGTTGATAAATCAAAAAATCTGATTGCCGCAGATGTAGTTAATAGTTTTACGGCTGATGAATTATATGGAATATTTTCTAAATTTTCTGAAGACCTCAATTCTCGGGCAATTGCTAAAGGTATTGTTAGGTCCCGTAATATAAAAAAAATAAATAAAGTTGGCGATTTAACACAAGTTATTGAAAAAAGTATAGGAAAAAAAGATATGAAAACGATTGCAAGAATTTTTCAAGCTCTAAGAATAGAAACAAATAATGAAATAAATAATTTAAAAAAAGTTTTATCAGATTCACCTGAAGTCTTGTTAAAAGGTGGAAAGCTATTAATAATAACATTTCATTCAGTAGAAGACAGAATTGTAAAAAACTTTATTAATCAATCAAAAACATTTAGTCAAAGAGAAATCATTAAAGGAAGTGATTTGGTAAGTTTTGAGAGATCAGCTAAATTGCGAGTTTTAATAAAAAATTAATATGAAATCTATATTTAAGTTCTTTGTGTCCATTATTTTTATAACCTTAATCATGTTAAACCTTTGGGTCTTTACAAAGGGTATGTTTTTAAGTCAGGAAATATCAAAATATGAGATTAACACTCAAAAATTAAAAAAGGAAAATATGGAGCTGGAGACAAAATTATATAAAATTAATTCTTTAAAAAACACATCCTCAATAGCTGCATCTTTAGATTTTTCAAAAAAGGCGGATCCATATTTTCTTGACAATTTAAAGGTTGCTTTGAAAAAATGATTATATGAAGATAAGAATAGTTTTTTTATTCTTTATATTTTTATTTATTTTAATAATACTTAGGCTTTTTTTTCTTCAAGTTTTATCTTCATATCAAACTTCTAGCACACCAGGAAATTTAAATAAAATTACACCAGAAAGAGGTGTTATTTACGATAGAAACATGCAACCTTTAGTCTTAAATCAAACAAAATATAAACTTTATGCAGTACCAAAAAAAATAAAAGACAAAAATTTATTGCTTAAAGATTTGAATAATTTAACAAATATTGATAAGGCGACGATTGAGGCGAGATTAGATGGGACAAAAGACTGGGTATCTGTTTTAACAGGTATTGAAAAAGATACTAAGGATAAAATAGATAAGTTAAATTATAAAGGTTTAGGTTTTGAGGATGAGTATTACAGATCTTATCCTGAAGCTTCTTTATCCGCACATTTGTTAGGATTTGTAGGCAAGAATAAAGAAGGGGGTAATGTAGGCTATTTTGGAGTAGAGGGTTATTATAACAAAGACTTATCAGGACTTTATGGTCTGATAAAAACAGAAAAAGATTTGCTTGGTAGATATATATTTATAGGTAACCAACAGAAAATAGAGCCTGAAAACGGTCGGAATCTTGTTTTAACAATTGACAAATCAGTACAAGAAATAGCTAAGGTAAAATTAATAGAGGGAATACAAACATATCAAGCAAAAGATGGTTGTGTAATCATAGCAAATCCAAGTAATATGGAAATATTGGCCCTAGTTTGTATTCCAGATTATGATCTAGAAAGATACTACGATTTTTCAGAAGATTTCTTTTTAAACAACGCTATTTCTATGGTTTATGAACCAGGTTCTACTTTTAAACCTTTAATTATGGCAGCTGCTTTAGAAGAAAAAAAAATTAAAACTTCTACTGTTTATAATGAAAAAGGACCAATTAAAATAGGTGAATATACCATTAGAACGTGGGATAACAAATATGAAGGAAGAATTAGTGCAACTAGAATTCTTGAGAAGTCTTCAAATGTTGGAATGGTTTGGATTGGTGAAAAACTAGGGAATAAAAACATTTTAAAATATCTTAAAAAATTCGGGCTTGTATCTTTAACGGGGATAGATTTACAAGGAGAGACAAAGACCTTTTTAAAATCTAATAATCAGTGGTACTCTATAGATTATGCGACTGCAACTTTTGGTCAAGGAATTGCTGTAACCCCTATACAAATGATAACTGCATTTTCTTCTTTGATAAACGGTGGAGAGTTGATTCAACCTCATGTAGTAAAAAAAATTATTAATTCAACCTCAGAAAAATTAATAGAAAAAAAAGTAATTAGAAAAACAATTTCAGTGAATACATCGGAGACAATAAAAAAAATGCTTTATTCCACTGTAGAAAATGGTGAATATAAATGGGTTAAGCCTGAGGGTTATAAAATTGGTGGAAAAACAGGTACGGCACAGATTCCAATAGGTGGAAAATACGAAGCTTCTAAAACCATAGCTTCTTTTATAGGTTTTGCACCGTTGAATAATCCAAAATTTATTGCATTGGTAGTATTACGAGAGCCAAAAACGTCAATTTATGGTTCTGAAACAGCAGCTCCAATTTTTTTCAATATAGCTAAAGATTTGTTTGTTTACTATAATATAGCACCAGAATAAAAAATTCTAAAAGCTAATATCTAAATCCTAAACAAACTCAAATATAAAATTTTTAAATTTTAAACTTTTTGTATTTTGTCATTGTTTAGAAATTAGTATTTAGAGATTAGAGTTTAAATAAAATTATGTTTTACGAAAGCTTTAAGAGGCGTATTCAGCCTTTAATTAATATTTATCACTTTTTTTTAGCAGTTATAGCTAATATTTGTTATGGTTTTCCAAGTAAAAAGTTAATATTGATAGGAATTACTGGCACAGATGGAAAAACAACAACGGCACATCTTATTTATAATGTTTTGAGAAATTATTCTCATAAAGCTTCGATGGTATCTTCTTTAGGCGCTTATATTTCAGGAAATGAAATTAAGACTGGTTTTCATGTCACAACGCCGAATTCATTCAAGCTCCAAAAATTACTTAGAACTGCTGTTAAAAACAAAGAAAAATATTTTATTCTTGAAAGTACTTCTCATGGTTTGGATCAGTATAGATTGTGGGGTATTTTTTTTGAAGTTTCAGTAATTACCAATATTACAAAAGAACATTTAGATTATCACAAAACTTATACAAACTATCTTCAAGCAAAAGCTAAATTATTTTTAAATTCAAAAAAAGCAATATTAAATAAAGACGATGACTCTTTTGATCAATTGTCTGAATATTTAAAAAAAGTGAATAAAAAATATTTAACTTATTCTTTAATTAAAAAATCAGATTTTAATTTTAATACAAAAAGAAAACTTAATATAGAACTTTCAGATTTTAGTAACCATAATTTTTTAGCTGCTTATAGCATTTTAGATTCTTTAAAGATTCCAAAAGAAACAATATATAAATATTTTTCAAATTTTCAATTTCCTGAGGGAAGGTTTGAAGAGATATACGATAAGAATTTTAAAATAATAGTTGATTTCGCTCATACACCAAATTCTTTAGATAAAATTTTATCTGAAATTGCAAAAGAAAAACAAAATAAATTAATTCATATTTTCGGTAGCGCAGGGTTAAGAGATTCAGAAAAAAGATATGCAATGGGTGCAAAAAGCTCAAAATATTCTGATTTAATTATCCTGACAGAGGAAGACTCTAGAATAGAAGACACAGAAAAAATATGTAATGAAATAGCGTCGGGATTTAATAATAAATTCAAATATGTAAAGAAAAAACAGTTAAATAAAAACAGTTTTTTTTGTTACACAAAAATAACAAATAGAAAAGAGGCGATTAAAAAAGCCATATCTATCGCACAAAAAGGAGATGTTTTAATTTTAACCGGTAAAGGTCATGAAAGAAGCATTGCAAGAGGTAAGATTGAATACCCTTGGAATGAAAAAGAAATAATATTAAAAATATTAAAGAAATGAAAGTATTTATTGTAGGTATTAAAGGTGTTGCAATGGCTGCACTTGCAGTTATATTGACAAAAATGGGCTATAAGGTAATAGGATCTGATGTAAAAGAAAAATTTATTACAGATGAAGAACTTGAAAAAAATAATATTAAGGTTTTGATTGGTTTTGACCCTTCTGATATTGAAAACGATTTAAGCTATGTTGTATATTCCGGAGCTAATGAGGGTAGAAATAATCCTCAAGTTCTTAAAGCTAAATCGTTAGGTTTAAAAACAATTACACAGGCTGAGTTAATCAGCACATTATTAAAAGATTTTGAAAAAAGCATAGCTATAACAGGATCTCATGGTAAGACAACTACTTCATCACTTTTATCTTATACCTTAATAAAACTTAATCAAAAACCTTCATATATGGTAGGCACGTCAAGTTTTAATGGTTACGCAGGAGGAGATTTTAATCAAAAAAAGTATTTTGTTTTTGAGGCTGATGAGTATGCCGTAAATCCACCATTTGATAAAACAATAAAGCTAGCATTGTACAATCCAGATTATTCGATTATTACAAATATAGATTTTGATCATCCTGATGTATACAAAGATATCAATCAAACAATTGAAGTTTTTGAAAAATTTATTAAAAATACGGGTAAAACATTTATATGTATAGACGATGAACATGCCAAAAAAATTGTAACTAAATTAAATAGTGCAAATATTAGAACCTTTGGATTTTCAAAAGAAGCAGAGTTTAGAGCAATGTTACATCGTACAGATATTAATGGTTCATACTTTAATGTCAATCATAACGGAGAAGATTTAGGTACATTTTCCACAAAACTTTATGGGGAAAAAAATATATCAAACACAATTGGAGCGATATGTCTACTTTTGGATTTAGGTTTTAAAATAAAAGAAATAAAAGATGCTATAGAAGATTTTGTAGGCGCAAAAAGAAGGTTTGAACTAATATATAAAAAAAATGAAACTTTTTTATTTGACGATTATGCTCATCATCCAAATGAAATTAAAGCAACTATTGATACTACAAGAGATATCTTTAAAAATAGAAGATTAATTATAATTTTTCAATCACATACTTATTCAAGAACACAAAAGTTTCTTAAAGAGTTTGCCGAATCTTTATCTTTAGCAGATTTAGTATACATACTTCCAATATTTTCATCTGCAAGAGAAGATAAGTCAGATTTTAAGGTCTCAGTACAATCAATAGTTAATGCAGAAAAAAATAAACACAATCTTAAATCAGTTATTGATAAAAAAGATCTTCTTAATACGCTTAAAACAAACTTAAGAAAAGGCGATGTGGTGTTTACAATGGGTGCTGGTAATCAGAATATGCTGGCGCCTGATATAATTGAACTTATTAATAATTTAAAATAGCCTATTGTGACAATAAAAGATTTGCAGCAAAACGTAGATTTAATTAATCATACGACTTTAAAATCTAAAGCCATTGCTCAGTATTTTTACGTTACCAAGACAAAGCAAGAAATAATAGATTTATACAACTTAGCTTTAAAAGAAAAAATAAAATTTATTTTATTAGGGGGTGGGTCAAACGTAGCTTTAGTATCAAATTATATTAAAGGTATTGTTGTAAAAAATCTTTATATTGAAAAAACAAAACTGTTAGAAGATTCTTCAAAAGTCATATATAAAGTTTCTTCAGGATATCCTACAGCAAAATTAGTGTCAGAAACAATAGATGAAGGTTTAGAGGGACTTGAATATCACAAAGGTCTTCCAGGCAATGTCGGTGGAGCAATATATATGAATTCTAAATGGACAAATCCTGTTGTTTATTTCGGTGATTATTTAGTAGAGGCAGAAATATTAACAAAAGATGGAAAAGAAAAAAAAGTTGATAAAGGATATTTTCAATTTGCGTATGATTTTAGCATACTTCATGAAACTAGAGAGATTTTACTTGACATAACCTTTGAGTTTAAAAAGGTAGATAAAAAAGTTCTTATTAAAAGGTCAGAAGAAGCTTTTGCTTATAGAAAAAAAACTCAGCCTTTTGGAGTTTTTACAAGTGGCTGTTTTTTTAGAAATATTTCAAATAAAGAAAAGCAAGAAAAAAATCTTCCTTCAAATTCTGCAGGTTATTTAATTGACAAGACAGGACTGAAAGGTAAAAAAATGGGGGGTTTTAAAGTGTCAGATAATCATGCAAATTTTATAATCAATAATGGAACAGGTAAACCAGAAGATCTAAAAAAACTATTAAATCTTATAAAAACAAACGTAAAGCGTAAATTTGGAATAGACTTAAAAGAAGAGGTAGTTTTAGTAAACTAAATTATGGAAGACGCATATATTATAAAAGGTGGAAAATTATTACAAGGTACAGTTGATTTGTCTGGTGCAAAAAACGTTGCATTAAAAACAATAATTGCCTCTTTGATTTTTAACGGAGAAGTATATCTTGAGAATATTCCAAGAATTGGTGATGTTCATGAACTTATTAACCTTATAGAAAAACTTGGAGTTAAATGTGAATTTATTAGAAAAAACACACTTTATATTGATAATTCAGGATTAAGCAGTAATAAGGTAGATCTTTTACACGCAGCAAAGACAAGAGTTTCTTTTATGCTTTTTGTTCCATTATTATATAAATTTGGAAGCTGTTTTATTCCCAACCCAGGAGGTTGTAGAATTGGAGCAAGGCCTATTAATAGAGCAATAGCAGGTTTAAAAGCTCTTGGTGCAAATATAATCTATAATCATGCAACTGGTTATTATGAAGCAAAGCTTACACAAAGTCCTAAAGGTGAGTATACTTTTAAAATACCTACACATACTGGAACAGAGTTATTAATGATGTTTTCCGTACTGTGTCAAGGGACTATTACTTTAAATAACGTTGCGCTTGAACCGGAGATAGATAATCTTATTAAATTTTTAAATGAATCAGGTGCGAGAATATGGAGAAAGAATGGCAAGATAATCATAAAAGGTGTTAAAGAATTGAGACAGAGAAAACCGTTCGCCATAGCATCAGATAGAAATGAAGCGATAACCTATGCGTCTGTTTGTATTGCTTCAAAAGGATCAGTAAAAATAAATAATATAAATAAATACGACATAAAATCTTTTACAGATAAGCTTTTAGAGTCTGGTTGCGGAGTGAATTTCCTTGATAAATCAACAATTGAGTTTTTTTATAAAAACGATATAAAAGGTGTAAATGTTGAAACAGGTCCGCATCCTGGCTTTATGACAGATTGGCAACCAAATTGGGCAGTTCTTATGACACAGGCTAAAGGGGACTCAGTTATACATGAGCGAGTTTATGAAAATAGATTTAGCTATGTACCTGAATTAACAAAGCTTGGAGCTAGTATAGATTTTGTAGATCCTTTAATTACAGATCCAAAAGATTATTATTATTTTAATTATCGAGAATCAGAGGAATATAAACAAGCAATTACAATACATGGTGGAAATGATCTTCATGGTGGAGCATTGGTAACCGCTGACTTAAGAGCAGGGGCTTCAATTGTATGTTGTTCTTTAATTGCAAAAGGCGAGTCAGTAATATACGGAGCTTCTATAATTGAAAGAGGATATGAGGATTTTGTTTCAAAGGTAAACAAACTTGGTGGAGATATTAAAAAAATTTAATGTGTATACTGTATGATGTATACTTATAGTAAATTATGATTAAAAGACATCGAATAAGTATAAAAAACGCTTTTAACGGAGTTAAATGGGCTTTAAGTACTCAAGCAAATTATCGTATACATCTTTTTTTTTCTATTATTTCTTTGATCGCATCATGGTTTTTCAAAATAGGCTATTTTGAATTTATTATAATCATCTTACTTATAACTATTGGCCTTGTAATAGAAACTATAAATACTGGGATTGAGGCTACTACGGATGCAATTGATCAGAAATTTAGACATGATATAAAATTAGCTAAGGATGTTGCCGCAGCTTCTATGCTTATATATGCTTTTGGAGCAACGATAATAGCTTTCATAATTTTTATACCTAAAATTATTAATTTATTTTTTTAGGAGACATATTATGTCGATATACTTTTTTGCAATATTTGTTTCATTTTTAGTAAATAGTATTTTAATTGTTCCTTTTATAAACTTTCTTTACAAAATTAAATTTAGAAGGGCAAATCAATCCACAAAAGATGCGTTTAATAAACGAACTCCCATCTTTGATAAATATAATAAGTCAAAAGTAGGTAGGCCTGTTGGAGGAGGAATACTGACTGTAGTTTTAACGGTAATACTTTTTACTTTTTTTCTTTTTTTATTCGTTGTTTTTGAAGAACCTTTAATAACTAATTTTCCATCATTTTCCTCAGAAATAAAAATTATTTTATTTAGCTTTATTAGTTTTGCTTTTTTAGGAATTTACGATGATTTAAATAAAATATTTTTTTGGAAGAAAAAAGATTTTTTTGGTCTCAGATTAAGACATAAGCTTATTATAGAAATTATATTAGCTGGGATAGTATCGTGGTGGTTATTTAATGATTTAAAGATAAATATTATTCATATACCTTTTTTTGGTGTTTACAATTTGTCGTATTTATATATCATTTTTTCAACGTTTACGATTGTTGCTTTTGCTAACGCTGTCAATATTACAGACGGTGTAGACGGACTTGCTTCAGGTGTATTGTTAATAACATTACTTAGCTTTTGGGTCATAGCATACACTATAATTGATGTTCCTACTCTTCTGTTTTTAGCTGTTTGGATAGGTGGAATAATAGCCTTTTTATATTTTAATATATACCCAGCTAGACTGTTTTTGGGTGATGCGGGTGCCTTATCCTTTGGAGCGACTTTTGCAGTGATAGGTCTTATTCTTGGAAAAGCATTAGCGCTTCCTATCATTGGTGGAGTTTTTGTAATTGAAATACTTTCTTCATTAATACAGCTTTTGAGTAAAAAGTTTTTTAAAAGAAAGGCTTTTAGTGTAGCACCATTTCATTTATGGCTTCAAAATAGATCTTGGGATGAACCAAAGATAGTTATGCGAATGTGGGTAATATCAATACTTTTTTCAGTCTTTGGTCTAATGATAGCTTTTCTGAAATAATTTTTAATTTTGTAAATTCAAAAGAAGTTCAATATCAAATTTCTTGACTCACAAAGGAGCCCTACCTCGATTTCTCGAGGTTCCCAGTTCGCAAAAAAATGATATTTTCACTTCTTTTTTATAAATCTAACTTTATTATCTTATGAGACTTGTAAATGTTAAAATTAGATATGAATATGGGTCTAATGGAAGAATTGAGAAATAAGTTTGAAGGAAAAAAAGCATTGATGGTAGGGCTAGGTTTACAGGGAGGTGGAGTTGGGTTGATTCGTTTTTTCTGCAATTTAGGCTCTCATGTAACGGTAACTGATTTAAAATCTAACATAGAGCTTTCAGATACAATAGATAATCTTAAAGATTTAAATATTACATATTCGTTAAATGGTCATAAGTTAAAAGATTTTTTAAATGCAGATATTATTTTTAAAGGTCCAAGTGTTCCATGGGACTTAGATCATCTAAAACAAGCAGAAAATAAAGGTATTCCAATTGAAATGGAGGTTTCTTTTACAGCTTCCTATTTGAAATCAAAGATAATAGGAGTTACTGGTACAAGAGGGAAAACTACAACTACGGAAATGATCTGTTCTTTTTTAAAAAAAACAGATAAAAAAATACATAAAGCAGGAAACATAAGCGGTGTGTCTACTATAAAACTTTTAGAGACTGCAGAAAAAGATGATTTAGTAGTACTAGAGCTGTCCTCGTGGGCACTATCAGGTTTTCATAAAAAGAAAATAAGTCCTCATATTGCAGTGTTTACTAATTTATTTCCGGATCACCTTAATTATTATAAAACTATGGAAGATTATTTCTATGATAAAAGCGCAATCTTTTTGTATCAAAATCAAAGCGATTATTTATTTTTAAATAAAAACTTGAAAGAGACGGTAAGCAGGCTTGAGATAAAAAGCAAGAAAATTTTTTTTGATAAAGACGATTTTGATCAGGATTTTAAATATCTAAAAGGTAATCATAATAAAGAAAATGCAGCTGTGGCTTATTTAGTTTCACAGTTGTTCAAAATAGATAACATGATAGCATTAAAAACACTTCAAGGTTTTAAATCAGTACAATATAGACAGGAATTAATAAAACAGATCGGAGTTATAAGCTTTATAAACGACTCAACATCAACGACTCCAACTTCAACAATAAAAGCAGTAGAGGCCTTTAATGATAAAGCTGTTGTTCTTATATTAGGAGGACAAACTAAAAAACTTCCTATTAAGTTTTTACTTGAAAAAATGTCAAGCATAGAATTTATTGTTTTATTGAAAGGTAGTTTTACTGATGAAATTTATCAGGAATTAAAAACAAAATACAAAAATAAAATGTCACCTATATTTAACAATTTAAATGAAGCAGTTAAGTTTGCATATATTAAAACCTTAGGTTTGCAAAAAGAATGCTACGTTATATTTTCTCCAGGCGCAACTTCTTTTGCAATGTTTAAAAACGAGTTTGATAGAGGGAACAAATTCAATGAATATGTGGAAAGGTTATAAAAACATTTTTTTATTTTCTCTCGTCTTATCTTTAATAGGTTTATTTTTTGTTTTTGAAGCATCTTCAGTAAAAGGCTTTAGTGAATATTCAGATTCGTTTCATTTCTTTAAATTGCAATCAATTTGGATTTGTTCAGGTTTAGTTTTAATGTTTATCTTTTCAAAATTTGATTATCATAAACTTTATTATCTTGCCTTTCCTCTGATGTTGGGAACAATTTTTCTGCTTATGTTTGTATTAATACCAGGAATTGGATCCTCAGTAGGAGGCGCAAGAAGATGGATAGATTTTGGAATAATTAATATTCAACCGACGGAAATAGCAAAATTTTCTGTAATAATCTATCTTTCTTCGTGGTTTCTTAACCGAGAAAGAAAGAGGTTTGCGTCGTTTGTAGGTCTTTTGTCAGTATTAATGTTTTTGATTATTTTACAGCCAGACTTAGGAACAGCAATTATTGTATTTTCAATAAGTGTAATTATTTATTTTATTGCAGGTATTCAGATATATTACTTGTTTTTATTTGTACCTGTAGCTGCGGTTGCATTTTATTTACTTATTCATATATCTCCATATAGATTTCGACGTTTAACAGCCTTTTTAAATCCTTCTTCTGATCCATTGGGAATCGGTTATCATATTAATCAAATATTAATTTCTTTAAGTAATGGGGGATTATTTGGTCTTGGATTTGGTATCTCAAAACAAAAATATCTTTATCTTCCAGAAGCCCATACGGATTCTATTTTCGCAATTATAAGCGAAGAGTTTGGTTTTATAGGAGGCTTTATATTAATATGTGCTTTTGTGGCTCTTTTGTATAAAATTTACGTTATAGCATATAGTGCATCTGATAGATTTGGAAGATATCTGGCAGGTGGTATTCTTGCATATTTTGGATTACAAGTTATTATTAATTTAGGAGGAATGATTAACTTGTTTCCATTAACAGGGGTTCCTTTACCGTTTATATCTTATGGAGGATCAAGTTTACTAATTTCTTTTATTTTAGTTGGAATAGTTATAAATATAGCTAAAAAAATTAAGCGTTAATATGAAAATTTTAATTACTGGTGGTCATTATACTCCTGCTCTTGCAGTTATTGAAGAATTAAAAGGGCACGAAATTATTTTTGTAGGAAGAAAATATTCCCTTGAAAGCGAACTTACAGAATCTCCAGAATATAAAGAGGTACGAGCTAAAGGGATTAAATTTATATCTCTTCATACGGGAAAATTAAATAGATTTATATCTTTAGGTTTAATAATTAATATATTTCGGATTTTTAAAGGTTTGAAACAGTCAAAAGAAATTATTGAAACAGAAAAACCTGATTTAGTATTGAGTTTTGGAAGTTATTTAGCGGTTCCAATTGCATATAACGCTTGGTTAAACAAAATTCCAGTTTTTACACATGAACAGACTTTAAGACCAGGACTTTCAAATAGAATAATATCGCTTATATCCAAAAAAGTGTTTATCTCATTTGATAAAACGATAAGATATTTTCCCAGAAATAAAGTTATATTAACTGGAAATCCTATTAGGACCGTTATACATAACTCAAAAAGTAAAAAGTTACACATAAAATCTAAAAGGAAAACAATTTTTATAACAGGAGGCTCTTTGGGATCGCATAGTATAAATGAAGTAACTTATAAAATTTTAAAGAAATTATTATTAAAATATTACGTAATTCACCAAACAGGGAGCGTTAAAGAATTTAATGATTATGATAGACTTATTTCCTTTAAAAGAAGATTAAATAGAAATTTAAAAAAGAATTATCATTTAGTACAACATTTTGATGAATCATTAATGGGAGAGGCTTATTCTAAATCAGATATTTTAGTCTCTAGAGCTGGAGCAAATACTGTATTCGAGATAATTTCTTTAAATAAGCCAGTTATTTTTATTCCGCTTCCATGGTCTGCTAATAAAGAACAACAAAAACAAGCTGAGTTTTTAAAAGAAGTAGGAGTGTGTGAGGTTTTTTATCAAAACAAAAATCCGTTAAAGTTATATAAACTTATTGAAAAGGTTATAAACGATATTCCAACATATAAACAGAATTTTAAAAAACTAAATTATTTATATAAAAAAAATGCCGCACAGAAAATTGCAAGCGAAATTCTCAAAACTTAAGACTACTATATTATTTATTTCTTTAGTTTTTTTCTTCTTTTGTCTTATATATTTTATATTTATGTTTTTTAAAATAAAAAGTATAAAAGTTATACCAAATTCAAAAAAATTGGTAAATAATATTGATGGATTACACTTGGTAGAAGGTTCAAACTTGTTCTTATTGAATACCAATAAATTTATTAATTATTTACAAGAGTCAAACCCAGAGTTATCGAATGTAAATATTCAAAAACAGTATCCAAATACATTAAAAATATTTTATAAGTTAAAAGAACCTATAGCTTTTATTAAAACAAATAATGGTTATCTTTACCTTTCTGATGGTGCAAAAATTTTATCCAAAGTAAAAAAGATTGATTCTAAAAAAAAGTTAACTGAAATTTTATACTATCAAATTTTCGATTATTCAATCAATTCTATAGGTGATACGTTGGATTTTACGGATATAAGATATTCTTTAGAATTCTTAAAAAAAATAAAAAATTTTGAATTAGTAGTTGAAAGCATTGATATTAACAGTCCGAGTATGATACGATTAAATTTAAACAAGTCGGTTGTTATATTTACAACAGAAAAGGATATCGACGGTCAAATAAATAATTTGGATAAAATTATTAGACAATTTAAAGTCGAAGGTAAATCTTTTAGTTTATTAGATTTAAGATTTGATAAACCAATTTTAAAACTCAATTAAAATGTCAGATGAATTAATTTGCGGAATAGATGTAGGTAGTACTAAAGTTTCAACTATAGTATCTGTACAACCTAAAGATGAAGAAAAATTACGAATTGTAGGTTTTGACGTTACTCGTTCTAAAGGAGTAAAAAGAGGTCTTATTGTCGATATTGATCAAGTTACAGAGTCAGTAGAGGAAAGTGTAGAAAAAGCTGAAAGAATGGTCGGCAAAAAGATTTCAAGTGCCTACGTATCTGTTGGAGGTCCTCATATATCTTCGATGAACTCACAGGGCGTCGTAGCTGTATCAGATCCACAAGGAGAAATTAACGAACAGGATGTAGGAAGAGTAGTAGAAGCTGCAAGAGCTGTGTCTTTATCCAATACAAAACAAATTATTGAAGTAATTCCAAGAGGTTTTACGGTGGATGGTCAGGAAGGTATAAAAAATCCAATAGGGATGAGTGGTGTAAGGCTTGAAGTTGAAACTCACATAATAACTGCGTCTTTAACAAATTTAAAAAATTTAGATAGGTGTCTTTCAGATTTAGGTATAGGAAACGATGGTTTTATTTTCTCTGGTTTAGCTTCCGCACAAGCTGTTTTGTCAGAAACAGACAGAGAGCTTGGTGTAGTTTTAGTTGATATTGGTGGTGGAAAAACTGATATATGTATTTATGACGATGGATCTCTTGCTTATTCTAGCTCTATTCCAATTGGAGCGAGACATATTACAAACGATATAGCTGTTGGTTTGCGAGTTTCATTAGATACTGCAGAAAAAATTAAATTATATTTAAGTAAAGAAGATAAAGAAGGAAAAAATGAAGAAAGTCAAAAAGAAAAATACGACCTTACAAAGTTAGATATACCAGAAAAAATAGAATCAATGTCAGCAAAAACAGTTATAGATGGAATAATTGGAGCAAGAATTGAAGAAATTTATAAAATGATAGGAGAAGAAGTAGAGAAGAGCGATTTTGGTAATGAAATTCCAGCAGGCATTGTGATGACAGGGGGTGGAGCTTTGACAATCGGAATGACTGAAATTGGGAAAAAGGTGTTAGGTTTACCACTTCGAATTGGAAGACCAGAAAACATAACAGGATTGATAGATGAAATAATCGAGCCCCAATATGCAACTACAACAGGTTTGATTTTGTATGGTAAAAAAAATATAATTGACATTAATAGAGGAATGCTGAAATTTAATAAAATTTTAAAAGATTTTTCTTTTGGTAACACGTTTAATAAATTTAAGGAGATTATAAAGCAGTTTATTCCATAATATGCTTATAAAACCAAATGCAGGTCAACCAGCAAAAATTAAAGTAATAGGAATTGGAGGAGCAGGAGGTAACGTAATTAACTCAATGTTGGAGGATGATGGAATTAATGGTGTTGAATTCATTGTTATAAACACAGATGCACAGGCGCTTTTAAACAATAAAGCTTCAATAAAAATACAAATTGGTGAAAATTTAACTAAAGGACTTGGTTCTGGAGGAAATCCTGAAGTTGGAAAAGAAGCTGCGGAAGAATCAAGAGAACTTTTAAAAGACGAAATTGGAGCTGCAGACATGATTTTTATAGCATGTGGAGAAGGAGGAGGGACTGGAACAGGAGCTTCTCCAATAATAGCTGAGATTGCAAAAGAAACAGGAGCACTTACTGTGGCCGTTGTTACAAAACCTTTTGATTTTGAGGGAACTAAGAGAAAATTTGTAGCTGAAGATGGTATTCAAGCTCTTCAAGATAAAGTTGATACTTTAATAATTGTCCCTAACCAAAGAGTTCTTCAAATAGTTGATAAAAAAACGCCAATTCTAGAGGCATTTAAAAAAATTGACTCGGTACTTCATAATGGAGTTAAAGGAATTGCTGAATTAATAATGTTGCCAGGATTAATTAACGTTGATTTTGCAGATGTAAAAACAATAATGACAAATGCTGGTACAGCTCTTATGGGCATTGGAGTTGCTTCTGGCGAAAAACGAGCTCTTATGGCCATAAAACAAGCAATATCTTCACCTTTACTTGATATTTCAATAGATGGCTCAAAAGGGGTATTGTTTAATATAGTTGGAGGAACTGATTTAACAATGAGTGAAATTGACGAAGCAGTTTCTATTATTTCAAAAAGTGTTGATCATGACGCTGATATTATATTTGGAGCAGCAATAGATGAGAAAATGCTTGATCAAATAAAGATTACATTAATAGCAACAAAATTTGATGATAGTAAAGTAAAAATGTTTAGATTTAGAAAAGAAGACGAAGATAAACCTAAAGAAGAGAAAAATGAGGAAGTAACTATCGAATCATTACAAAAAGAAGATATAGAAAATGCAAAAAAAGATGACTCTATTGTTGAAGATCAAATAGAAGAAGATGAGTTTTTAGAAGAAGACTCAGAGTTTAATATCCCAGCATTTCTTAGAAAAAAATAATAATTTATTTCATAAACTTTTTAAGTTTTTTATTATAAACCCAGTTTTGAATTTAATATATACAGTCCTATAACTAATATTTTTTTAACAGAAAGCATTTAATATATAAAATTGATTATCTTGTTGTAGTAGGTCATATCAAACATAACATTACACATTTATGCCACGATCGTGGTCAAAAGGTGTTATTTTGTATCCGTCCGATAGTTTAATAGTTACTAAATCTTTAATTACATGGAGCTATAAACTATAATTAAACTCAATGCTTAAAAAAGTGATAGGACAATTTGATTTTATTGAAATGGAGAAGAAGTGGTTAAATTATTGGAAAGATAATGGAATAGTTAAAAAATATCTTAATAAAAATAATGCTTCAAAACATTATTTTTCATTTATGGATGGTCCAATTACTGCCAATAATCCAATGGGAGTTCATCATGCATGGGGTAGAACATATAAAGATTTATGGCAAAAGTTCTACACTTTAAAAGGATATAAGCAAAGATATCAAAGCGGTTTTGATTGTCAAGGATTGTGGGTAGAGGTTGAGGTTGAAAAAGAATTAAAGTTAAAAAGTAAGCAGGATATTGAAGATCTAATAGTAGGCGATAAAAAAGCTTCTATTGCAAAATTTGTAGATCTATGTAAGAAGCGAGTATATAAATATTCAAATATTCAAAAAGAACAGTCTGAGAGACTCGCTTACTTTATGGACTGGGATAATTCATATTTTACGATGAGTGATGAAAATAATTATCTTATTTGGCTTTTTTTAAAAAAATGTTATGAAAATGGTTGGATATATAAAGGTCATGAATCTGTTCCGTGGTGTCCTAGATGTCAAACAGCAATATCCCAACACGAAATGCTCACAGAAGATTATAAAGAATTGGTACACGAATCAATTATTTTAGAATTTCCATTACAAGACAAAAAAAACGAGTATTTATTAGTTTGGACTACAACTCCATGGACTATTCCTGCAAATATAGCAGTTGCAGTAGATAAAGATATCAAATACTGCTTAATAGAAGGTAATTCCGGAGATTTATTTTGGCTTGCAGAAGAGACTTTGGAAAGAGTGTTTAAAGAAGGATATAAAAGAATTGTAAAAAGAGTTAAGGGAAAAAAGCTAGTCGGGCTTAGATATAAAGGTCCTTTTGACGATTTACCCGCAGTTAAAGATGTTTTGATTAAAAATCAAGATAATTTTCATATTGTATTTGAAACAGATCCAAAAATACTACCTATTAATACAGAAGAAGGTACTGGGTTGGTTCACACAGCAGTTTCAGCTGGTACTGAAGATTTTAAAATGGGTAAAAAAATTGGCCTTCCGATGATTCCTGTTTTAGCAGACAACGCAGATTATTTAGACAATCTGGGATTTTTAACAGGAAAAAATGCTAAGAAAAATCCAAAAATTATTTTAGATTATTTACGAGAAAAAGAACAAAACAACGAAAATTTCGTATTTGACATATTTAACTATAAACATAGGTACCCGGCATGTTGGAGATGCAAGACAGAACTTGTCTGGAAAGTTGCAGACGAGTGGTATATCGCGATGGATCTTTCTTCGAAATCAAATGAAAAAAATAAAAATAAAACTTTAAGACAGAGAATGATTGAAGTAGCTAAAAAAATAAATTGGCTACCTGCTTTTGGATTAGATAGAGAACTGGATTGGTTAAGTAACATGAGTGATTGGCTTATAAGTAAAAAAAATAGATATTGGGGGTTAGCGTTACCGATTTATGTTTGTAAAAAATGTAATAATTTTGAAATTTTAGGATCGAAAGAAGAGCTTCAGAAGAGAGCTATAAAAGGTTGGAATACTTTTGAAGGAAACACACCTCACAAACCGTATATTGATGAAGTAATAATATATTGTAAAAAATGTGGAGGAGAGGCGAGTAGAGTAGAAGATGTGGGAAACCCTTGGCTTGATGCTGGAATAGTCCCTTTTTCGACAATTTCAAAAGATAATGATGGTATTCCTCTATATTTAAAAGATAAAAAGACTTGGGAAAAATGGTTTCCTGCTGACTTTATAACAGAGTCATTTCCAGGTCAGTTTAAAAATTGGTTTTATTCATTAATTGCAACATCTACCGTATTAGAAGATACAAATTCTTTTAAGACAGTTTTAGGTTTTGGAACATTATTAGGAGAGAATGGTCAACCAATGCATAAAAGTTGGGGAAACGCTATTGAGTTTAATGAGGGAGCGGATAAAATAGGTGTTGACGTAATGAGATGGATGTATTTAAGGTCAAATCCTTCTGATAATTTATTATTTGGATATAAACATGCGGATGAGATAAAAAGAAGGTTTTATCTTATTTTGTGGAATATCTATAAATACTTTATCGATTATGTTTTCTTGGAAAAAGTTGATATAAAAGCATTGGAACAAGTAAATTCAAACAATATTTTAGATAAATGGATATTGAGTAGATTTGCGAATACACAAAAAGTAGTTGATGAATCTTTAGTTAAATTTAATGCACAAACAGCAAGTAGTTCCATTGAAATTTTTATAAATGACATTTCAACATGGTACATTAGAAGAAGCAGAAATAGGTTGTGGAAAAACTCTGAAAATTGCAAAGATAAAAATTTCTTTTATGAAACTCTTTATTTTATATTAAAGAATTTGTCCTTAGTTTTAGTACCGTTTTTACCATTTATTTCTGAAGAAATTTATTCAAATTTAACAGATGGATTATCAGCTCACCTCTCAGATTGGCCTGAAAATAATCATAAATTTATTGATAATAATTTAGAGGTAGATATGAATTTAGTTAGAAAAATCGCTGAAAAAGGACATTCTGAAAGAAAAAGTGTAAATATAGCATTAAGACAACCATTAAGTTCTGCAGTAATAGAAATACCTACCGATATTTCAGAAAAAAATTTACATGAATTAAAACAAATAATATTAGAAGAGCTTAATTTAAAAAAAATTAATTTAAAAACGGGAAAAGAAATAAAAGTTATATTAAATACAAAAATAACTTTAGAACTTAAAGAAGAAGGTGAGGTAAGAAATATTATAAGAAAAATTCAATCAGAAAGAAAAAATCTTGGAATAAAACCAAATGAGTATATAAATGTCCAAATTGATTATTGGCCAAAAAAGCTAGAAAATGAAATCAAGAAAAAATCTTTAATAAAAAAAATCGAAGAAAACGTAAAATTTAAAGTAATTAAGGCTTGATTTTATGACAACTATTCTTGTCTCTAGCTTTTTATTAAACATTTTTTCCTTTTTTAATCTTTTAGGCATTAATAAAACTTTTGCCTTTGCGCAATTAAGTTTTTTTATTATAGCTTTAATCATATTTGTCATAGGCAAAATATTAGGAATAGAATATTTTAAAAAAAACTACAAATTTTTTTACTGGATGTTTATTTTTCTTCTCCTTTTTACTTTTATAATCGGTGATGTTATTAGAGGGTCTAAAAGATGGATAAGTCTTTATTTTTTTAATTTTCAGCCATCTGAATTTTTTAAAATCTTCTTTATTATTTTTTTATCAAAAATAATAAGTCAAAATGAAAACGATATTGAGAAACGCAGTTTTGTTATTAAAATTTTATTGTATTTAGCACTACCCTTTTTTATTGTTTTTAAACAACCTGATTTAGGAAACGCACTATCATATATAGCCATAATGGTGCTAATACTTTTATTTTCTAAAATACCTAAAAAATATATTTTTAATTTATTTTTAATTTTTATTTTAATTTTACCATTAGGATGGAACATTTTAAAAGATTATCAAAAAAACCGTGTAGTGAGTTTTTTTATTGCTCAAGAAGGTACTCAAGGCTCAAATTACAATATGATTCAGTCTAAAATTGCAGCAGGGTCTGGAAAGTTTCTTGGTAGAGGTTTAGGCTACGGTACTCAATCAAAACTTTTCTTTTTACCTGAAAGTCATACTGATTTCGCGTTTTCATCTTTAACTGAACAGTTTGGTTTTATAGGCGGATTTTTAATTATTTTGTTATATTTTTTAATTTGTATAAATCTTATAAAAATTATTATGAAATTTTATTTAAGAGGAACAAGTGAAGATAGGTTTTATCTATATTATTGTGTAGGTTTGCTTGGCTATTTGTCTTTTCAAATCTTTGTAAATATAGCGATGAATTTAGGCTCTTTTCCAATTACAGGAGTATCTCTACCTATAATTTCCTACGGAGGCTCATCTCTGTTAACATTTGCACTTGGAATTGCGCTTCTACCAAGTAATAAGGTATAATTGCCCTATGTCAAAATTAGCAGTAATTAAAGCTGCAGGTAAGCAATATTTAGTTAAAACAGGGGATGAAATTTTAGTAGATAGGTTAGATATTAAGGAAGACACTCAGATTTTGCTTGATACGCTAGCTTCTTTTGATGATGATAAATGTTCTTTAAAAATAGGGAATCCTTTAATAAACACAAAAGTTAAGGCTAAAGTACTTGAACATTTAAAAGGGTATAAATTACATATCCTAAAATTTAAATCTAAAGTTAGATATGCAAAAAGAAAAGGTTTTCGACATTTTTTATCAAAAGTTAAAATTTTAAGCTTTTAATATAGATGGCACATACAAAATCGCAAAAAGCTGCTGCAGGAAATAGAGATTCTAGATCAAAAAGACTAGGTGTAAAAATTTATGGAGGAGAAAAAATTAAAGCGGGAAATATAGTTTTAAAGCAAAAAGGTTCTAAATTTTACGCAGGAGACGGTGTAAAGTTATCTAAAGATTTTACTTTAGTAGCTTTAAAAGAAGGGATTGTTGAATTTAGAAAAATTAGAGGAAAGCAATACGTCTTCGTTAATTAACTTACTTTATGAGCGTAGAAATAAAAAGTTTATACGACAATTTCAAGTTCGAAACTGATCATTTTAAAAAGGCAGAAATACTTCACATTCTGTCTAAAGAAAAAGGAATTGGTTTTTCTGAAATAGGAAAAAACATTAATTTGAGTCCGTCGTATATAAGTCACATTCTTCGTTTACTTAAACTTCCAGATCTAATTGTTGACGGCTATTATTCAAAGCTTATTGCTGTTACTCATTTGTATATAATCTCAAGACTATCTACGCACAAAGAAATGATTGAAGTTTATGAAACTGTATTAACAAAAAACCTCACTACTTTAGAAACCGATGAAATTGTTAGACAAAAATTATTTGGAATTAAATCAGAAGGTCAATATATGACAAACGAAGAAAAACAGCATCTGGGAGATAAGATAACGCAAATTGTAGATGGTAAATCAAAAATTGTGCAATCTAGAATTAATAGCAAATTAACTATAACGATTAAGGGTAGTTTAAAAGAAACAACTGAAAAATTAAGAAAACTTTTTAAGGTATTCTCAAATTAATAACTAGGTAGATAAAAAGCGCCAACTTTGTTTAAAGGATAATATCTATAAAACACTTGACCAATAAGGCTTGATATAGGAATAGGTCCAAAAATTCTTGAGTCAGAAGATACCTCTCGGTGATCACCCATTATAAATACATGGTCTTGAGGAACAATAATAGGAACACCTTCTTTAAGAAATGCATTGTTTGGGGTTGGAGTATATTGATTTATATAATTTTCCTGAATTATTTGATTATTTAGATAAACTTTATTGTCTGATATCATTATTTCGTCTCCAGCAAGACCAATTATACGTTTGATAAATTCAATATCTGGATTTTCAGGTGATCTAAATACGACAATATCTCCCCGTTCCATGTCTCGAAATTTATAAGTAATTTTACTTGTAAATATATAATCGCCTTCGTTAAGACTTGGGTACATTGAGGAACCCTTTACTTGATTAGGTTGCATTATAAAAAGGTAAATTACTATAAAAATCGAGCCTACAAATGCTATAGTTTCAAGAATTTCTATTACGAAATCAATTGTTTTTTTTACGAAGCCCATAAGTATTTAGTATAGCAATGTAAAAAGTAAAATGTAATAAGTAATAAGTATGAAGCAAATTCTTAATAATAAATTCCAAAATACAAATAAATTACAAGCATAAAACGCTTAAAATTTAAAACTTATAATTTTATGCTTATTTGTTATTTGTGATTTTAGTTTTGTGATTTAAAACTCGCTAAAACCCATTAAATCGTTAACTAAACAATGAATAATAAGTACGTTTATACACAATACTGCATACTGTATACTTTATATTGATCTGGCCGATTAGCTCAATGGTTAGAGCGCCTCATTCACATTGAGGAGGTTGAGGGTTCAAGTCCTTCATCGGCCACAGTAGTGGTTTCCTGCGAAGCAGATAAATTTTATAAATATAGCCTATAGTTGATATTTAGCCTTGAATGACTTAAAATTCATTGATGACAGAAAGATTTTCTCCTGTTCAATCTACAGGTTTTGAAACGCAAAAAAATGGGTGTTTTACAGATGTTATTATGCCAAATGGTCATGTAAGAATTATTTATAGCATGCATGGCAGATTGACCGATCCGTCTTATATTCCCTTATTAACAAACGGTGTCTTTTTAGAGGAAACAGTAGTTCCAAAAACTATATGTGCTTTAAATGAAATTCTAGATGGGCATAGTCAGTTTTCAAAAGTAAAAAGTTTTGCACAACAAAGTAATTTACCATTAATATTTGGAGACGTTAATAGGAAGATTACCTTAGAAGCAGCCCATACAGCTTCAGAAGTGTTAAATTATCTTAAAATAGTCTCACCACTTTTGGTTTCTGGAATTTCTTCTGCACCAATTCCTGAATCAATATTAATAACCTCGCCTTTATTATTGGATTCTTTAGCGCAATACATACCATTTGTGTTTAAAAAATCTACTGAAGACTCAGATTTACTTGCTAAAGTATATAGGATAGCGTCAAGAGCAGTACCATATCGAAGGCCATATGTTTTAAGACTTAGAAATGCTTTGTGGGCTACGAAAATTAAATGGGCACTTGATAACGGTTTAGGTAGTCATTTTACTAGCATAGTGGGTCCTGCACATGTTGGATTAGAGGATTATCTAAAAAAATTATCAGAAGAAAAAGAAGCAAGGATTTTACAAAATACTTCAGCTATCTGGCCATTGTTTGCTGAACTTGAATCTTACTATACGTTAAGAATATTTAGCCAAACAAAACCACAAGGACCTTATGATAATATTAAAGAATATGAGATTCCAGAGTTAAAAGCTATTGCATTAAGCGCTTAATTAACTACTTTAAAGATACAAACTATTTTATAAAGCTCTATTTAAGATTTTTGTATTTCTATTTAAATGTAATATCTACATGATTTATCTTGTTTTGACAGCCTTTTTAATATAATACCTCAATATTATGGGAAAAGAATATGGAGTGAGGTCAGAAAGCCCAAATGGACATGTAAAAAGAGTAAGAGCAAAAGATGAAGTAGCTTTACAAACTAGATTTGGAGCTCAAAAAGTAAAGATTCCTTTAGAATTTGTTGAACAACTTTCAACACAACCCGATTTAGTAGGTCCGTCTGTAAATAGCGAGTCTTTGCTTTGTCAATGTAACCATTTTTCTGTAGAGTTAAGCGCTGGACTTATAGATATCGAAATCGATGCAAAAGTGGTTGTAAGTAATAAATCACTTCATCCTTTTAAATCCATTCATATTTATATTACAGTTGGAGAAGGTAATAAAGAAGTTGTTATCGGTCCAATAATTGGACAATTTTTATTGGGTTATAATCATGTTTTTGTAGGTTCTAGGAAGCAGTTAAAACAATTAATGATTGATTATTTTCAAAAGGGTACTCAAAGTTATCGAAGATTATATACTACAAATTCGCCTTTAGAGTATTTTGAAACAATTTGGGGATCATGTTCAAGACTACGATACGAATAAAATAATTTATCATAAGCTTATTTTTGGAATTCAATTTTTAGATATCCTTTTTCTGAAGATGTATCCAACAAAACTTATTAAGATTGATGATATTTTAGCTAACAAAGCCTGCATATTTTGTTCTTTTTGTAAGGAACTTTTTTTTATTTTAGTACTATTATCTTTCTTTTGAGATACGCCTAAAATGTTTTTTGGTTCGTTATTTATCTCTTGAAGTTTTTCTAAAACATTTGGCAATACAATTTCTTGATTTTCATTCAAATCGCTTTCGGAACTATCTGAATTTGTATTTTCAGTTGAATAATAATTATTTACTATTGCTGGAGTAATTGTTACATTTACAGCGGTATAAATTGATTTAGCATTTTGACTATTGAAATCTATTTCAAAATAATCAATTTGATTAGTTGGAGGATTTTCGAGAATCTCTCCAAATATATTCTCCCATATTTCATTATTTTGAGATATTTGACCAATCAAGATAGTATATTTGCCATAATCTTTCCCTTGAGCCTTTAATTTATATTTTCCTGAAGTAGCATTTGGTATAAATATAAGGCCGTTGTTTTCGAAATAAACCTTATCGTTAAAACTTGCTTCAATAGTTGCAGGAGATTTCATTATAAATATAAGAGAAGGATTGACTATAGTTTTCTCTCCTTCCACGATATCTTCGTCTTTATAATTAAAATTAAGTAAATCGAATATTTTTTTTATAGAATTTTTTTTATAAATCAGTTCTTCGTGATCTCCATTTATTTTGTATGAATTATTCCCTACATTTGTACTTAACGCTAGCAAATTCTTATCACCTACATCATATATTTTTTCTAAAGGGTAACCGTCAGGGTAATAAGAAAACAATTTTTCTATTTGGTTAGGTTCTGTTACATTAAAACCAAAAAGGCTTTGTTCACTATCGCTATATAAAGATAATAACTTGTCAGATATTAAAGTTATATCTTCATATTTATTTAATAAAGTATTTTTAATATTGAGGTTTTTGTAATCAATTAATAAGCCATTACTATCTTTCAAAAAGTCGTAAACTGGAAAGATATCAAGTAAAGAAGGAAATAAAGTTGTTACAACATCTCTATCTGATTGAGTTAAATCTTTATTAAGGTTAATGATTAAGTTTTGACTTAAAGTTAATAATTCATTAGATTGTTCAATAACTCCAGCTTCTAATGCTTTGTAAACCTGTGCAGTTCCTTTATGTGGAGAGCCGACTGTTAATAATTTCGAAATTTTATCTGGGTTATTTTGTAGATATATTCTTCCGATTAATCCTCCAAATGAATGCCCTATGATAAATATATCAGGATTTTGATTAACAGAATAGATTTTTTTATTAATAAAATTATTTAAATCTTCTTGTAAATTTTCTACTGATTTTCTCCAATCGTATGCAAAAATAAATATTTTTTCATTTTTTTTAAATCCTATATTTTCAAAAGTTTTGATAATTCCACTATATTCTTTTATAAAATCTAAAATTTGCCAGTCAGAATATAAGCTTTGATCGTTATAAACCATTGCGTTATGATTCCATGATGTCATAAAACCAGGTATTAATACTACAAACTTTTCTTTAATTATCGGAATATCTGTATTTGCAATATTTAAAGTCCAATTTAAAGACTCACTTAACCCACTATAAATTAAATATGTTACGTTATTTATATTTATTAGGGATGGGTCTGTTATTGCTTTAAAATCGTAGCTTTGATCTTTAAATAGAACATCTTGTCTATTTTGCCAGTTTGACGAACAAGATAAAGAATCTGAAGTTTCAACAAAAGATAGTTTAGATGCCGAGCTGTCATGAAAATGTAACTTGTATTTATCGGGTTCTTTAAATATATGAGGACCAGAAGCGGATGTTACTATTGGATTATTATCACATTTAGTCCAAGAGACGCTATCATCAGATATTGCAAGACCAATTTGCCATTTTGATCCATACCATCCAGTGTAAAATAAATAATATTTTGAGTTTTCAAATATAACAGTAGGAGCGGATACAGCTTTTTGCTCCCATGTCTTATCAGAATTTATTATTTCGGTTATTATTCCAAAATTAATCCCGTCAATTGATTCAGCTCTTAATATCTTATAATCTGTTCCATTTTTAGAAACGGCGAAAAAAAGAACATATTTATCATTTATTTTAAGTACTTGCGGATCGTGAAAATCGTATTCTTGATCATAGTTTAAATCAATGATTTCTTTTGTTTTAAAGTTAAATAGATTGTCTGATTCTGCATAAGCTATTTTAAATTTTTGATCCATAGAAATGCTTGCATACCAAAGTTTATATACGTCATTTTCAAATAAAAGTGATGATTGTCTTTGACCAATTTCATTAAAGCCAAGACCTTCACTAGAAAACTTTATGGGATTATTTTCATTTTTTATTAAATTATCTGAAGCATTTATATTTATGGGTACTGCAAGAGCTATGAATAATAAAAAAATTAAATATAGGATGACCTTTAATTTCATTAATAATCATAATAATTACGTATAAAACAATAACAACGGATTATAATCTACAAATTCATGTAGTTTTCCTTATATAAAGCTGTAAAAAGGTTCCTTTATTATTAATTTTAGTTGTTAATGATATTATAGGACCAATTATTTTATGAAAAATAAAATAAAACACAACTTTTTTAATCATTATAAATGAGGACTTTTGACCACGATCGTGTATCAAAGATGTCATGTTTTTATGTCTATGGAGTTTGTTTTTATTAAAATTAGGTATTAAAAAAGTTTTTAGAATTTTAACTGAATGTTCAACATAACTATAACTTGAAATTTTTACTATTTTTGAATTATTTAAATTGTATATTATCTTAAAAAATGAATATTTTGAAAATATAAATAGATGTTCAGGAGGGGTAAGAAATGTGTATTTATGTTGTTCAGCTTTAAAAAGAAAACTATTAAGATTTGGTGTCTCTATAAATAACATTCCGTTTTTATTTAACAATAATAAAGTTTTCTTTATTAGATCTGCTGGGTCTTGAATATGTTCGATTACGTGAATAAGAGTAATAACATCAAATTTAGAGTTTTTATTTTGTTTAAAATATTTATTAAACGATAAGTTTAAAACTTTTATGGGATATTTTTTAACAGAGTTTTTATAAAGATTTAATGAAGGTTCTATTCCTATTACTTTAATCGAGTTTTTAGCGATATTCAAAAAAGTTCCGTAACCCGAACCTATGTCAAGTAAAGAATCGTGTTTTTTGGTTATTTTTTTAATATAATTTAAGATAGATTTATAATTAGTAGTCAATCTTCTTTCGGAGGTTTTATTAACGATATGTTTAAAATTTTTAGAATAACTTATATTTTTATCTTGCATAATAAGTTGTATAGTTAAGCACTTATTGCATATAAAATATTTATACTTTTTTATAACTGTATAAAAATGAAGCAGAGAATTATCACAAATTTTACATTTATTCATACTCAAAAATATGAACTTTTAGATTTTAATTCTAGGGATTATAAGCGACAAAATTGAGGGTTTGGATTATTATGACAGAAAAAAGTAAGCGATATTGCATAATTTGCGGAAAAAGGGCATTTAAGCTCATTAAATCAATTGGTGACTACAAGATATTTGAGTGTGAAAACTGTCAGATAGCCTATACTGACTCATCAAAAGTACCTGTAAGGGAAAGAAGAGAGCAAATAAATATTTTATACAGCCTTCCTGAGTATAAAAAAAATATTAAGAAACATAGTAAGAAATTCCTTAGAATTTTAAAAATAATAAAAAAATATAAAAAGAAAGGTAAATTACTTGATGCAGGAGGAGGTTTTGGTTTATTTTCAAAATTAGCCTTAGAAAACTCAAAGTTTCATGTTGAAATCATTGAGCCATATCTTGAGCCTTACTATGTAGGAATTGAAGATATAAAAAGCCACAGAGTCAAACTAGAGAACTTTTTAATTACTACAAAGAGAAAATATGACGTAGTTACACTGCTTGATGTGCTTGAACATTTTGAAGATCCAGATCAAATTATTGAAAATTTAAAAAATATTCTAAGTGAAAAAGGACTAGTAGTATTAGCGCTTCCAAATTATAAAAGCCTTATGGCGTATTTTAGTAAAAATTGGGCTTGGTGGATGGTAGAAGATCATAAATATCACTTTTCATCCAAGTCTCTTGATAGTTTAATGAATAAACATAATTTTAATAAAAAACTAACCACAACGTATGAATCAAGCAAAGATCTTAAAAAAAATTTGGAGGGTAATTTCGAAGATTTGACTAACTTTATTAGGAAACTAACTAAACTCTTTTTTTTACTGCCTTTTATGTTTATTTATAATATACTTAAGCCAATTCTTTGGAGGCTTAAACTAGGTGGTTTGACAATAGGCGTTTACGTAAAAAATGAAAAAAATTAAATTAAGTGTTTTAATCCTTACAAAAAATAATGAAGAAACTTTACAACGCACGTTAGATTCTATAAAAATAAAACAAAGCGAGATAATTATTGTAGACAGCAATTCTAAAGACAACACTCTTTTAATTGCAAAAAAGCATACAATTAAAATATTTAATTATTCTGATACTAACTTAGGTAAAAAAAGACAATTTGCATTAAGTAAAGCAAAAGGAGATTGGGTTTTAATACTAGATGCTGACGAAGAACTCACGAAAAAATTATTAAAAGAAATCTCAAAAATAATAAATTTAGTTTCAAAGTATGACGCTTACTATATAGATTTTAATAATCATCTTTTTGGAAAAAGGTTAAAATATGGAGGAGAAAATTATTCGATGTTAAGACTTATAAAAAGGAATTTCGCGTTTATAAAGCCTGATTTTGTTCATGAAAAATATTTGACAACATCGAAAAGAATAGGTAAGCTAAAAGGAAAAATTAACCATTATTCATACAGGTCAATCTTCCAAATTTATTCAAAGTTTACGGATTATGCTCTAAAGGAAGCAAAACAAAAAGTAAAAAACAAAGAAAAGACCTCTTTTAAAAAAATATTCATGTATCCCGTTCATATGTTTTGGGCAAGATTTATTAAAGATAAGGGCTATAAAGATGGATTTTTTAGAATTTCACTTGATTTGGGATTTGCATATATGGAAATGCTTACATATATAGCGTTATTATTTATTAAGAAAAAATGAGATCAGTTTTTATAGCAGTTCTCTATAAAACTCCTAAAAAGGAGATTGAAAGAATTAAAAATGAATTCAAATCCTTAAATCTTGTTAAAAGCAAATTAATATTTATAGATAATACGTTTGATAATAAAGGTTATGCGGCTGCAGTAAATAAAGGTATTAAATTAGCAAGCAAATTTAAACCTAATGTTTACGTTGTGTTAAATGATGACATATCTTTCAAAAATTTAGTTAATAAAAAAATATTTGAAGCTTATAAGTACTTTGATATCTGGAGTTTTTCGTTTGAACAAGGAAAGAAAAAATACTATGGTGGAAAGCTCGACAAATTAAGATTAAGTGGAGGTTTAATTTGCAATAAACCAAAGAAAAATTTTTATGATGTAGATTTTGTGTCAGGATCTTTTATGTTTATTAAAAAAGAAGTAATAGATAATATCGGTTATTTTGATGAGTCATATTTTTTATATTATGAAGAAGTAGATTATTGTAAAAGAGCTCGCAATTTTGGATTTAAAATAGGAGTAGATAGGTCTATATCATATAAACATGAACTTTTTATTGTTAAAAATAGAAGCGAATTAAAGGATTATTTTCTTAAAAAAAATAGACTTAAATATTTACTAAAATACGGATCTTTTAAGCAGAAATTGTACGAACTTGTTCGATTACCTAAAACTTTAATTGAAAATAAAGACAGTTTATCGTTTAATTTTTTAAGTTTAAATTTTTCATCATTAATTAATAGATTTATTAATTTTCTTTTATTTCTTTTTTTAATTCGTATACTTTCAATAGAGAATTATGGTATATATACTTTAGTTTGGGCTCATATTAATATCTTTTCTCCAATTGCGGATTTTGGTACTACTACATATGGAATTGTAAAACTACCTGTTGAAGCTAAAGAGAAATATAATTACTTTTATTCTTTAAGATTATTTACAGGAATAATAGCTGTAGTCACAACAGTTTTGTTTGCATTTATTTTGAAATTAAATATTTTTGTAGTAATGTTAATCATTCTTACTTCTCCAACTATCATATCTAATTCATTATCCGGTTCGTATTTAATTATATTATCTTTAAAAAATAAGCAATATAAAAGTTCTATAGTTTCAATAATATTTAATCTTATTTTATTTATCGTATCGATATCAGTATTACTAATAACTCATTCTATAATTTATTTATTTATCTCAATTTTTTTCCTTTATTCAATTTACGCTATTTTTAATTATTACTTGTCTAAATTAGAGTTTCCCAAGTTTAAGCTTAAATTTAATTTTTCGTTAATGTCAAAAATTGCTAAAAAGTCATTTATATATATTTTAATCAGTTTATTTGCAGGATTATATTTTAAACTCGATATTTATCTTTTAGCTTTTCTAAAGAATACAGAAGCTGTGGGTATTTATTCTGCTGGGTATAAATTTTTTGAGGCATTAATTTTTATAGCTGCTAGTTATAGTATTTCATCGCTTCCCACAATTTCAAAGCTATATAGATCGAGTAAAGATATTTTTATAAATAAATTAAAAAATGATTTTATATTATTATTTAGTTCTGGGGCATTTATAGCTATAATCGGTTTTATACTTGCGCCTGCAATTCTTTCTTTATTTTTGCACAATTCTTACACTCAATCGATTACAGTTTTTAAAATTGTTATTTTCGCACTACCTGTTATTTTTGGTACAACCGTACTTCTAAATGGTTTATACATTTTAAATAAGGCCTATTTAGTGGTTTATATATTTATGTTTCAAGTAGCTTTAAACTTTATACTTAATTATATATACATACCTCAGTATTCATTCATAGCTTCTTCCTTTATAACACTTATAAGTGAGATATTAGTTATGGTTCTTGCCTTATTATTATTTATTAAAGTTTTTAACTATGAAAATAGGAATTGATTCGGGTTCTTTTTGCGGTCCAAAGGTAGGAAATTATATCTTTACTGAAAATTTAATAAAAGCAATAGAAAAATATGACAAAAAAAACAATTATTACTTATATTCTTTTTGTTCTAAACCTAAAAATCTTCACACGGCGAAAAATTTAACATATAAAAAACTTGTTCCAAATATAAATTGGATAAATTGGGCAGTAAGATTTGAGGAATATAATAATAAAAAAAATCTATTTTTAGGCTTGAATCAAGCTTTCCCAAAATCTTCTTCCAAGAAGATATTATTTTCACACGGATTATCATTTCTTTTTTTTAAGCATTTTTATAAAGATTCGTATGAAAAAATGTATCTTCAATTAAAAAGTATGATTAAGCTTTCAGATTATTTAGTAGTAAGTTCAATTAAAGTTAAAAAAGAACTAGAAAATTTATCTAGATCTAAAAATAAAATTAAAGTAATAAAATTTGGTATTCCTTTTGATTTTCAATCTAACAACTCTATTAAAAAACAAAAGTATTTTTTAAACGTAGGAATGAATCACCCAATAAAAAATGTTTCTTATATTGTAGATTGTTTTAAAAAGTTTAATCTAAATAATAAAAATATATATAAACTTTATCTTATATCTAATAAAAGATATCCAAATATTAAAGATAAAAAAATAATCCAGATCTCAAATATTACTAGATATAGGTTAAAAAAACTATATCAGGGAGCTTTAGTCTACTTATCCCCATCTCTATATGAAAGCTTTAATTTCCCAGTATTAGAGGCTTTATCACAAAAGACTCCCGTTATAGCATTAAAAAGCTCAATAATCCCAGAGTTGGCAAAATACGTTGATATAGTGACGTCGAAAAAAGATTTTATTAAAAAAATGGCTGATTCTATAAATAAAAAACCCTGTATCGACCAAGTTTCATTAAAGCGTGATTTTTCCTGGAAAAAATATATGTCTGAGCTTAAAAAATTATATAGATTATGATAAACGTAGCATTTGTAAGGGGGGCATTTTTGAATGAATACGAATGGCAGAATTATGACATAAGAAATAAAAAACTATCTGTTATTCCAATTTCTTCCAATAAGCCTTTAAGTACTATTAAAAATAGCATAAAACAATTCAGTTTAACGGATATTAGTAATTCAAAAGTTGTAAGATTCATAGCAAATCGTACTATTGGAGATTCACAAATCCTTTTTGGTTTAAAAAAAATACTAAATAATTTTGATTTAATTCATACGGGTGACCCACACTATTATTATTCATATCAAGCTGCTAGATTTAAAAATAAACAGCCATTAATCTCAACTTATTGGGAAACAATTCCATTTAATAATGAATCAACAAAGCGGAAAAAAATAATTAAAAAACACGTTCAAAATAAAACGAATATTTTTATCTGCCATACTCAAAAAGCTAAAAAAAGTTTAATAACAGAAGGTTTTAAAAATAAAAGAATTGAAGTTGTTCCTTTAGGAGTAGACTTGACTCGTTTTAAACCCATCAAAGTTAAAAATAGAAAACACAAAACTATATTGTTTGTTGGTCGATTAGTTAAGGAAAAAGGGATTTTAGATCTTTATTCAGCTTTTAAAATATGTTTAGCAAATAATAAGGATTTAAAACTATCTATTATTGGAGATGGACCTTTGAAAAAAACATTAGCATCAAAAATTAAAAAAGACCATTTAGAATTTTATATAAATATAAAATCTCAAGAGTATAGTTTCATTCATAATGATTATCAGTCAGCAGACATATTTGTTCTTCCTTCTAAAAAAACAAAGACTTGGGAAGAGCAATATGGTATGGTTTTGATAGAAGCTCTAGCTTCAGGGCTATCAATCATAGCTTACAACTCTGGAGCAATAAGCGAAGTTTTAGATACTAATGGAATTCTTGTTAAAGAGGGAAATGTTAATGACTTATCGTTACAAATAGCTAGATTAATAAATAATGATAATAAAATGTATAAATTAAAGGTAAATGGTAGAAAGTACGCAGAAAAAAGGTACAATTGTATTAATTATCAAAAAACTATATCTAAAATTTATAGTAATTTAATATGAAATTATCCGTAGTTATTTTAACTAAAGACAACGAAAAAAATATTGAAAGTGCTCTTAAATCAGCTTCATTTGCAGAGGAAATTATTATATTAGACGATAACTCTCAAGATGAAACAAAAGATATCGCTAGGAAATATGAGGCAACGGTAATTCAAAGGTCGTTAAACGAAGATTTTGCTCAACAAAGAAATTATGGTTTAAAAAAAGCAATAGGGGATTGGATTCTATTTCTTGATGCAGACGAAGTAATTACGAACGAATTACAAAAAGAAATAGTTAGCACAATTAAAAAAAATAACAAAATATTGGGTTACTACATTAAACGACGTGATATATTTTGGGGTAGAGTATTAAAGCATGGAGAGGTTAAAAAAACTTATAGAGAAGGAATAATAAGATTTTTCAAAAAGAATTCTGGTTTATGGGAACGCCCTGTCCATGAAGCATTTGTTCATAAAGGTTATTTTGGACAACTTTCAGGGTTTATTGAACATTACTCACATAACGGGATTAAAGATTTTATTAGAAATATAAATTTTTATAGTACTATACGTGCAAAAGAATTAGCTAACTTAAATACAAAATCAAATATTTTGCAAATATTTTTTTTCCCAACAGCAAAATTTATACTTAACTATATATTTAGATTAGGTTTTCTAGATGGAGTTGAAGGTTTCGTGTATGCCTTTATGATGTCCTTCCATTCTTTTTTAGTTAAAGCAAAACTTTATCAATACAACAACTTATCTAAATAAGAATGTTTTATTATGCATTATTCTTTTTGTTCTCTCTCGGTCAAATAGGAAGAATATCTATCTATAATCAACAGGTTAATTTTTACTTGTATGAAATACTTTTATTTTCTTTATTTTTATATTTATTTAACAAATTTAAATTCAAACCTCTTTCACAAAACAAAAAAAAATGGCTTTTATACTTTCCAATAGTATTATTTTTAAGTTTTTTAATAACGTTTAACAGATACTCTCAAATAGGAAATTTAGTTAGCTTTTTATATTTTTTAAGAACATCTTTTTATTTTATTTTTATTGTATATTTGAATTTTTTTATTAAGAAACAAAAGGATTTAAAAGAATTAATAAATTATGGACTAATATTATTTATAACTTTAACTATTGTCACATCTTTTCTACAATACTTTTTATATCCTAACTTACGTAATTTAGTCTATCTTGGTTGGGATCCACATATTTTTAGAATATTTGGAGTATTTTTAGATACCTCAATAGCTTCGGCCATTTTTGGCCTAATACTTTTATACTTAATATTAAATTATAAAAAGTTTATTTTTTCAACGTTTTCTAAAGTTTTACTTATTATTGCATATTCATTTCTTGGTCTTTTGACATACTCTCGTGGTTTTTATATATCGATATTTATAACTCTGATATATTATCTGTTGCTAAAGAAAAAAATTAAATATTTAATGATTATTTTATTTATTTTTGTATCTGCTTTATTTTTTTTACCTAAACCTTTTGGTGAAGGTGTAAATTTATTAAGAACTTATTCTATAACTTCAAGAATAGCTGATTATAAACAAGGTTTTTCTATCTGGAAAGAAAACCCTGTTTTTGGAATAGGTTATGGTCACTTAAAAGAATTTAGAGAAAGTATTGCACAACTTCCATCTCATTCGCTATCAGCTTTTCAATCAAGCTTTATGACTATTTTAGCAACAGCTGGTTTACTAGGATTAGTTGTATTCTTTTTAGCCTTAAAAAATCTCTGGTTTTATAGTAAAAGTGCTAAATATTATGTCTTATTTTTATCGATATTCTCATTAATGGATAACATCCTGCTTCATCCATTTATTCTTTTTCTTCTTTTATTTCTCGTAAATGATAGTTAATGTGAGCTCTTCAGAATTTCCTGCCTCATCTTCGGCAGTTATTATTATTTTATTTTCTCCATCTTTAAGCTGTACAGATTGATCAAAATTTCCGGTTGAACTAATTGATGTTGGAAAACCGCCTATACGTAGTGAAACGTTTGGATCGGTTTGACCAACTATTCTTATTTCTGATTTTGGTGTGATTAAATTGTCTGATGGCGAAGAAACTTCAATTTTAGGCTTTGAAGTTTTAGATACAATAGAGTAAGTATCTGTTTTCTTTCTTTTTGAAGAGTTTTTAACTTCACCTACAAAGTAAACTTTATTTTCTCCGTTTACTAAATTGTCAATAAGAGCGCTGAATTCATTTTTTGACGAAATAGATAGCGTTTTAATCTCTTCGTTATTTAAAAATATGATTATAGAGTCGATATTGTATGTATTTCCAGATATTTTAAGTTGTGAACTATTAGTTGCTGAAGGTATTTCGTTTATATTAATTTCTGCAAGAGTTTCATTTTGATATTGACCAGTATCTGTTTTATTTCCAAACATGTTTGCAATATAAACAGACCCATTTATTATTAGTTTAAAGCCAACAGTAAATATCGCAAATGCTACAATTAAAATAATCGCTAAGTATATTAAAGCTTTTTTTCTTTTATGGTGTAATAGTCTTGACATTTTCTTTATAAACTTGAGCCACTCGGTAGAATCGAACTACCATCGACGGTTTACGAAACCGCTGCTCTACCATTGAGCTAGAGTGGCAACGCTCCTTGTCCATCCGTAGTCCTGCTTATCAGGACGTAGGAGGATGCCAACTGAGCTACATCGGCTATTCCTATTATATAACAGATTGAGCGGAATACGGGAACCCTCCTTCGTTCTTACCACTTCGCTCAAAAAGCTCCGAGGGACAAGTCGAACTACGGAAGGGCGCTGTCGAACCCGTGAGCGGTGGATGGGATTTGAACCCACGACCTTCTCCTTGGGAAGGAGACATTCTACCGCTGAACTACCACCGCAAAACATTAGAATTTTAACAAATCAATTAAATTAAAACACACGAATTATTCTTAGATATTTGAACTTGCTTATTATTAAGCCAGTTAGGGGAGATTGAGTATTTGTCCTATTTCTAAATAGTTTGGGTTTGTAAGATTATTTAAATTTGCAATTTCAACCCACTTGTAAGGATTACCATAAAGATCTTGAGCTATTTTCCAAAGATAATCGCCAGAAACTACAGTATATGTAGTTTCATTTGTAACCAACGAATCAATACTTGAAGTTTCACCTTCCATTTTAGTCATTTCCTTTACTTCAACTTCTGGCAAAATTAATTCTTGACCAGGCTCAATTAAATTTGGGTCTGCAATATTATTTGCTTTAGCTATATCGTAAGCATTAAAACCTGATCCATACGCCCCTTCTGCTATTTTCCATAAATAATCTCCCTCTTTAACCTTATAGATATTAGATTCTACTTCTAGTTGTTCATCTTTATTACCAGTAAATAAGTCTTTTATTTTAGAAAGTGTTGACTTTTTAGAAATATTTTTTGGAGTAGTCGATCCTTGATAGGAATAAGCGATTAATATTATTAAAATTATTAATACAACTAATCCAATTGTAAAATTTACAGGTCTTTTTTTGATAGAATTTACAAGATCGTTATATCTTTGTTTCAAATCGGTCATAATATTATAAGTATTTATATATTAATTTTGATTAAACTATAGCAAATTAAATATTCTTGTCAAGTAAAAAAATATTAAGATGGTAAATCAGGACAAATATACTAATCGTGAAATAGCACATTTACTCCGCAGTATAGCTGCAGCATATCTTATAAAAAAAGAAAACAGGTTTAAAATAATAGCCTATGAAAATTCTGCAGAAGTTGTAGAAAAACTTGCAAGAGAGATAAAGGACGTTTGGAAAGAAGGAAAAATTTATTCAATTGATGGTATAGGGCAAAAAATTGGTTCTTGCTTAGATGGTTATCTAAAAACAGGTCAATCAAAACATTTTCAGACTATCTTAAAGGGAATTCCAGAGTCAGTTTTTGAAATGATGAAAATTCCATCCGTAGGACCTATGAAAGCATATGATTTAGCAAAAAAATTGAATATTAATAACAAAAATACAGCCATTAAAGAGTTAATAAAGGCAGTGAAACATAACAAAATTGCCAGTTTAGATAAATTTGGTAAAAAGTCTCAAACAACAATCTTAGATGGAATAAAAATTTATAAAAAAAGAAGGACAAAAACTATTCGTACTCCATTACCTTTTGCGTATCAGGGAGCTATAGAAATAAAACAGTATTTATTAAAAAATTCTTATATAAAAAAAGTTGAAATTTTAGGTTCATTAAGAAGAATGTGCACAACTATTGGAGATGTTGACATTGCTATAGAAGTAAGTGATAACAACAAAAAAACAGTTATTCAATATATTTTAGATTATCCTCATAAAATATCTGTAGACAACGCAGGACTAAATAAAATTTCATTAATAATTACTTCAGGTATGAGAGTTGACATTAGATTACAAAAAAAAGTAACTTTTGGCACGTTATTACAATATCTCACAGGTAGCAAGCTCCATAATATTAGACTTCGAGAATACGCTCAAAAAAAAGGCTTATCAATTTCAGAATATGGAATTAAAGAAATTAAAAAAGGAAAAAAAATGGTAAATCACGTATATGCAAATGAAAAAGATCTTTATAACTTTTTAGGTCTTAAATATATCCCTGCTGAAATTAGAGAAGGAACAAATGAAATTGAAGTATTTCAAAAAAAAGCATTACAACTAATAAATCTAAAAGATATTAAAGGGGATTTTCATATACACTCAAACTATCAAATAAAATCTTCACATGATTACGGTACTGCTTCTTATTCACAAATTGCTGATTATGCTACTAAATTAAAATACGATTACGTTGGATTTGCTGATCATAATCCAAGAATTACAGGGCATGATAAAGACGACATTATAGCTATATTAAAAAAAAGAAAAGAAACTATTAAAAATCAAATGAAAGGTAAAAAAATTAAATATTTTATTGGTTTAGAAGTAGATATATTAACAAACGGCACGTTAGCGATTCCACAAGAAGGTTTTAAATACTTAGACTATGTGGTAGTTGGAATTCACAGTTCTTTTAGTAAGGGAGTAAAAGATATGACCAATCGAGTAATCAAAGGGTTAAATAACAAAAAAGTTAAAGTTTTAGCTCATCCCACAGGAAGATTAATTGGTAAAAGAGAAGGTTTTGAGCTTAATTGGAATAAAATATTTAGCTTCTGCAAAGTAAGAAATATCGCAATAGAAATAAATTCTTGGCCAGAAAGACTAGATTTACCAGATACTCTTGTCAAAAAAGCTATTAATTCAGGAGTGAAGCTTATCATTAACACAGATGCGCATGATAATTCACATATGGACAATATGTTTTATGGAGTATCCGTAGCTAGACGCGGTTGGGCTGAAAAAACTGATATAATAAATACATACAGTATTAAAGATTTAGAAAAATGGATAAGGAGGTGATTTTATGAACTTAACAACATTTATAATTGGAATAATTGTTTTATTTAGTGTTTATATTGTTGCAATTTATAATAGTTTTGTTGTTTTAAAAGCTAGAATTGAAGAAGCTTTTTCTGGTATTGACGTACAGCTTAAAAGAAGAACTGATTTGATTCCAAATTTGGTTTCAACAGTAAAAGGTTATGCAAAACATGAAAAAAAAGTATTTGAAAACGTAACTAAAGCTCGTTCTGGCTTAATGAAAGCAAATACTATTGATGAAAAAGCAAAAGCAAATAATATGTTAACTGAAAGTTTGAAAACGTTATTTGCCGTAGCAGAAAATTATCCAGAGCTAAAGGCAAGCACAAATTTTCAAGATTTACAAAGACAGCTTGAAGATACAGAAGATAAAATCGCCTATTCCAGACAATTTTATAATTCCAACGTGCTTGATTACAATACAAAGATAAGATCTTTTCCATCAAATATAATTGCAAATTGGTTTAAATTTGTAGCAAATACATATTTTGAAACACCAGAAGACGAGAAGAAAAATGTTAAAGTAGACTTTTCTTCTTAGAAATGAACATCTATAACGCAGTTTCAGCAAATAAAGCTAAATCAAGTATATTTATTATTATTTTTATACTTTTTTTTAGTTTTGTATTTTATCTTATTGGAAACGCTATTGGAGACCCTAAATTCTTCTTTATACTGGGATTTAGTATTTCAATATTTTCAGGTTTTTTTTCTTATTTCTATTCTGACAAATATATAGTGTTTGTAACTAAAGCTAAACCTGCAACAAAAAAACAATATTTTGATTACTATACGGTGGTGGAAAACTTATCTATAGCTGCAGGTTTACCGATGCCAAAACTTTATGTTATAGAATCTCCTGCATTAAACGCCTTTGCAACAGGTAGAAATCCAAAACATGCTTTAGTTTGTGTAACAACTGGTTTATTAGAAATATTAGAAAGAGCTGAAATAGAAGGAGTTGTTTCTCATGAATTAAGTCACGTAAAAAACTATGATATTTTAATAGCTTCAATCGTATCAGTACTTGTCGGTACGCTTATATTATCAATTGATTTTATATCAAGAGGTTGGTTATATGGAAGAATTAATCGAGATAATAGAAATAATTCATATTTAACAATTATTATGCTCTTATTAGTATTTATACTTACCCCTATATTAGCTACTTTAATTCAACTATCTATATCTAGAAAAAGGGAATATCTAGCAGATGCAAGTGGAGCTTTGTTAACAAGAAATCCAGAAGGTTTAGCTAAAGCACTTGAAAAATTAGCATCAGATAAACAACCATTGGCTTCAGCTTCAGGTGCAACTGCCCATCTTTTTATTTCAAACCCTATAAAAGAAAGAGATGTTAAAAGTAAAATCGCTTCTTTCTTTAATACTCATCCTCCGATACAAGAAAGAATTAAAATACTAAGACAAATGTAAAAATATGTGTGGAATAGCAGGTATCTACGGTCAAAATAACAATTTATTACTTGATAGTTTTTCTAAAAATTTAATTCGTAGAGGCCCTGATGAAGAAGGTCGATATTTAGATAATAGCATATCAATGCTTATTAGAAGACTTTCAATAATTGACTTAAATGGAGGATCGCAACCAAAATTTAGTGAAAATAAACAAATCGTAGTTACTTTTAATGGAGAAATCTATAATTTTAAAAAACTAAGTGATCAGTTAGTTAACCTAGGGCATAAAATAGTAAGTAAATCAGATACTGAAATTATAGCTCACGCTTACGAGCAATGGGGAACCAATGCTTTTAATAAATTTGATGGTATGTTTTCAATTGCTATATATGACAAAATTGAAGATAAGCTTATTCTTGTTAGAGATCAATTTGGTATTAAACCTCTTTATTATACTAATCTAAAAAATACAAAAAACTTACAACTTATCTATTCTTCAGAAATTAAACCCCTTATATATTCAGGTCTAGTAGAAGCATTGCCTGATGATAAAACAATATATCGTTATCTAAAGTTTAGAGTACATGATGATAATCAAAATACTTTTTTTAAAAATATATATAGATTGCTTCCAGGGGAAATGCTAACAATTAAGGATAATAAAGTCCACAAAGAAATATACTCGAATTTAAATACTCTATCGATGTATCGATATAACGATAATGGAAAAAATAAGGAGGAATTAACAGTAAAGTTTAAAAAAATATTAAAGAAATCTGTCAATGATAGGCTTATTTCGGATGTTCCAGTAGGCACTTGTTTATCTGGAGGATTAGACTCCTCAACTGTAGTTGCTTTGGTTAATAACTTTAAAACTCAAAAAACTAAAGAATCAAACTCAATCGGGCCAAGACAAAATACTTTTTCAGCTATTTTTCCAGGATTTTCAAATGATGAAGAAAAATATGTTGATGAATTATCCAAAAGATATAAAAATCTTTTAGTCAATAAAATACACCTAAATTTCAATGAATTTCAAAAAGACTTAAAAGATTTTATCAAAACTCAAGAAGAGCCAACAATAAGTACAGGACCTTACGCCCAGTACAAAGTATTTCAAGAGGCTAAAAAACATGTTAAGGTAGTATTAGATGGCCAAGGTGCTGATGAAATGTTAGCTGGGTATAATCCTTATTTTTTTGTTTATTTCCAACAACTTTTTAAACAAAGAAAATATTTTTTACTAATTAAAGAGAGCGTCCTATCTTTTGATGTAATTATAAGATCTTTTGCACAAAAGAATAAATTTAATATAAAAAATCTTCTTAGCTCATCATTTTGTAACTCTTACAAAAACTTAAAATTTAAGGTGACAAGCGATAACTTAAAAAAAAGGTTGTATGAAGATATATTTAAAAACAGTTTACAAGCCCTTCTTAGATATGAAGATAAAAATAGCATGCGATTTTCAATTGAAGGCAGAGTACCTTTTTGTCAAAAGGATTTGGTTAATTTAATTTTTTCACTACCAGATAACCAAATTATCAATAACGGGAATAACAAAGCCATATTAAGAAACTCTTTCAAAAATATCTTGCCTAAGCTTATTCGAAATAGAAGAAATAAGATAGGATTTACAACACCTGAATATGAATGGTTTAAAAATAATTTTAAGTTTATTGAAAAAATATTTTTAAGTGAAAGTTTTGGGCAAAGAAAATACTTTAGTCAGACTCATGTTATGAGTTACCTCAAAGAATTTGTAAAAGGGAATATAACAGATACATTAGTGCTTTGGAGACTGGCAAACGTTGAATTATGGCTAAGGGAATTTATAGATAAAAAGGAAGAAAAAGTAAAATATCCTATAATCCAACATATCCTAAAACTAAAGGAAGGTAAAAAAAATTTTAATGTTTACATTTTTAAAACTAAGAAATATAAACCAAACAAAAAATTTATTAATAATTTGTCGAATGATTTTATAGAGGCTAATCAACAAATTCCAAAAAAACAGTCAGGAAATAAAAATAAATGGTTTGCGGTAATTTCAGAAAAAGTTATTGCAGTATCTCAAGGGAGGTCTTATTTTTTGTGGGACATTAAACCCCGACTGTCTGCAAAAATTTTAAGTAAATTTGTTAATAAAAATCCATCAGGTATTGGGTTGCGTAGCCCATGGACTATGGAGCTTGCTATAAAAGAAGTTGGTTTAGTAAAAATAGTATTCGCATCTGTACTATCAGCTTTTACAAAAATGTTTGGATTTAAAGGTATATTTTATAAAATATTAGGTAGAAAAATAGCGTCTATCGATGGTCCAACAGAATATTCAATTTATCCATCTAATGTATCTGCTAAATTAGGACCTTTAAATCCTCAAGATACTGCAGAAAAGATAACTAAGCAAATGCGAACCAAATTAAACAATGATGACAACTTTATGGGGATAGTTATTATAGATGCAAATGACTTAGGTCAAGACGTATTAGGAAACTCTACTACAATAAAAAATAAAATAGTAGAAAAAATATTTAAAAATAATCCTATGGGACAAACAAACGAGCAAACACCGCTATCTTTAGTATTTTTATAAAATTAAGTTAGTTATAATGCAGATATGAAAAAAAGTTTTAAATTAGACAAAAATATTATTAACTACCTAGCATCTTTAGCGAACCTAAAGTTAAAAGATAAGGAAATACCTTCTTTATTAGATAATTTAGAAGAAACCAGAAAATTCATAGAAAATATTAACGAAATAAATACTAGTGATATTGTCCCTACTGCACAAACTGGAAAATTAAAAAACATATCGTTCCAAGATGGAGAAAAAAACAATAGAAAGCTAAGTAATACAGAAGTTTTCAAAAACTCAAAAAATCATAAAGATGGCTTTTTTATAACAAAAAAAATATTGTAAATATGAAATTATTAGGCAAAACATTAATTGAACTTCTAGATCTAATAAATCAAAAAGCTATAACTTCGCCAGAAGTAAGAAAATATTTCTTAAACAGAAGCAATAAATATAATAAGAAATTAAACACTTATATAACAATTCCAAACAAACTGAAAGATTATAAAGGCTTTTTAAAAGGAATTCCTATAGCTATCAAGGACAACTTTCTAACACGAGGTTTAATTACTACAGCAGCTTCAAATGTTTTGAAAGACTTTAATCCACCCTACAACGCTACGGTAGTTGAAAGATTGTTAAATAAAGGAGGAAGTGTTTTAGGTAAAACTAATATGGACGCATGGGCTCATGGTTCATCTACAGAAACTTCTGATTACGGATCAACTAAAAATCCATGGGATATCACAAGATCTCCAGGAGGATCATCAGGAGGGTCAGCAGCTGTTGTTAGTTCTTATCTTGCACCAATTGCTATTGGTTCTGAAACAGCAGGTTCTATTAGGCAACCTGCAGCGTGGTGTGGAGTAGTAGGGTTAAAACCTACATACGGCAGAGTTTCTCGATATGGTGTTATAGCAATGGGCTCATCATTGGATTCACCTGGAGTATTTGCTCTGTCAGTAAAAGATTGCGCATTAGTTTTGTCGTTAATCGCAGGTAAAGATAGTTATGATGCTACAACTTCAAATATAGAAGTACCCAATTATAAAAATCTCTTGAATACTTTTAAAAAATACAAAATAGGCATTCCTGAAGAATATCTACAAACTACAGATAAAGATTTAAAAACTAATATCTATAGTGCTATAAAAATTTATCAAAAAATGGGTCATAAAATCAAGAAAATAAAGCTATTAAATCCTCAATACTCTATCTCTGTATATACAATACTCCAAAGAGCAGAAGTTTCTTCTAACTTGTCCCGGTATGATGGATTAAGATATGGAAAAACTCGAGAGTATTTTGGAAAAGAAGCAAAAAAAAGAATAATACTAGGGACATTTACTTTATCACAAGGTTATATTGACCAATATTATAAAAAGGCCCAAAAAATAAGAACTTTAATAATAGAAGATTTCGAAAAAGCTTTTAGAGAAGTAGATCTAATATTGGCACCTTCTACACCAAACACAGCAATGAAACTAGGAGAATCTGAAAAATATCCTTTTTTTGGAGAGCTTATGGATAGATTTAACGAACCGTCTTCAGTAGCTGGTTTGCCAGGGATTAGCATACCTATAGGACTAGATAAAAAGAATTTGCCTACCTCATTACAAATAATTGGGAAAAGTTTCGATGAAATATCTGTCTTGGACCTTGCAAATCAATTTGAGTTAGAAACTAATTTTTTTAATATGTTTAAAAAAGTTTTACAAAAATTCCCATAAATATGAAAAAATATTATCCAATAATAGGTATAGAAATTCATATAGAACTAAATACTATGTCAAAAATGTTTTGTCAATGTTCTACAGAATACTTTAATAAAAAACCCAATACTGAAGTTTGTCCAGTTTGTCTAGGATTACCAGGAGCGCTACCTGTTCCAAATCAAAAAGCTATTGAATATACACAGTTAGTTGCCAAATCTTTAAATTGCAAATTAAGTACACATTCTAAATTTGATAGAAAACACTATTTTTATCCAGATTTGCCAAAAGGTTACCAAATAAGTCAGTATGACAAACCTTTTGGAGAAAATGGATATGTAAATATTAATAATAAAAAATTTAGAATTCAAAGAGTTCATTTAGAAGAAGATGCAGGAAAATTAATTCATAAGCCTGATTCTTCATATGTAGATTTCAATAGATCTGGAGTACCTTTAGTAGAAATAGTCACTCATCCTGACTTTGATAACTCTGAAGATGTTAAGAATTTTTTAGAATATCTTCATTTACTAGTACAACAATACCTTAAAATCTCAAACGCAAATATGGAAGAAGGTAGTATGAGACTAGAACCAAATATTTCTTTAACCACAGAAAAAGGAATTCTTCCAAACTATAAAATAGAGATAAAAAATGTAAATTCATTTAAATTTGTAAAAAAATCCATAGATTTTGAAATAATTCGCCAAACAGAATTGTTAAACAAAAAAATAATTTTAAAAAATGAAACCAGAGGCTTTAATGAAAATAAAAATATTACTTTTTCTCAAAGATCAAAAGAAGAAGCAAAAGATTATAGATATTTTCCAGAGCCTGATATTCCAATTTTTAACTTTAACGAAAAAGATTTAGAAAAAATTAAAATACCAGAGTTACCATTTGAAAAGCTTGATCGATATATAAATGACCTTAATATAAAAAAAGGACAAGCTGAGATACTTATTAAAAATAATATCAAAACATTTATATTTGAAAGACTTTTAATCAAGTTTAAAGATCTTAATCCTATAATTGTTGCAAATTTTATAATTAACAGAACTTTTTTCAAATCAGAGTCTATAGATGATATTTACAAAAAATTAAAAGATAGTATTAAATCTACAACTTTAAATCACGAAGAAATAATAAAAATTCTACCTGATATTTTAAAAAACAATCCAAAAGCTTTAGAAGACTATAGATCTGGTAAAGAAAATGCATTATATTTTTTAATTGGTCAAATAATAAAAAATTTGGGGGGAAAGTTAGATGTAAGTGAACTAAAAAAATTGTTAATAAAAGAAATACAAAAATAAAAATGTCTTTTACACACCTTCATGTACATTCTGAATATTCATTACTTGACGGAATGTGTCGTATAGATGATTTAATCAATAAAACAAAAGAGTTGGGCATGACTTCGGTTGCAATAACAGATCATGGTAGTCTCTACGGTTTGTTCAAATTTTTTATAAAAGCTAAAGAAGCAGGTATTAAACCTATATTAGGTATAGAAACTTATAAAGCAAAGAAAACAATAAAAGAAAAACCTATCAAAGGTAATCGAAGAAACCATCATTTAGTTCTTTTAGCAAAATCACTTGAAGGATATAAAAACTTGATGAAAATTTCTACAATAGCTCATCTTGAAGGTTTTTATTATAAACCCAGAATAGATTGGGATATTTTAGAAAAGCACTCTAAGGGCTTAATAGCATTATCTGGAGGCTGTTTATCTTCTGAAATATCTGACCATATTTTAAAAGATGAGCCAAAAGAAGCAGAAGAAGCATTAAAAAAATATATAGATATTTTTGGTGAAAACTTTTATTTAGAAATTCAAAGACATAACGATTTAAAAGAACTTGAAAAAACTAATCCAGAAATTATAAGACTTTCTAGAAAATATGGAGTGCCTTTAGTTGCTACAAATGATGTTCATTACATAAATAAAGAAGATGCCTATGCACAAGAAGTAAAGTTGTGTATACAAACACAACACACAATTCAAGAAAAGAATCGGGATTTAACTATGATCAATATTCCTGATTATTATCTTAAATCTCCTGAAGAAATGAAAGGGCTTTATTTAGATTTACCAGAAGCTATAGAAAACGCTGAAAAAATAGCTGATATGTGTAACGTAGAAATACCATATGGCAAACCAATACTTCCAAGATTTCAAACTCCAAATAATTTGTCTGCAGACAAATATTTAAAACAGTTGGTTACTGAAAGAAAGGTTAGAATAAAAAATTATAACTCCACTGTTGTAAATAAAAGGTTAGATTATGAATTAGAAATTATTAGTAAAAAGAATTTTTCAACTTATTTTCTAATAGTTCAAGATTTTGTAAACTGGGCAAAAAATAAACACATAGCGGTTGGCCCTGGAAGAGGGTCTGTGGCAGGATCTCTTGTTGCATACGTATTAAGGATTACAGATATAAATCCACTAGATTATAATCTACTTTTTGAAAGATTTTTAAATCCTGATAGACCTACGCCTCCAGATATTGATGTGGATTTTGCAGATAAAAGAAGAGACGAGGTTATAGACTATGTTAAAAATAAATATGGTAAGAACAATGTTGCTCAAATAATAACGTTTGGCACTATGGAAGCTCGAATGGCTGTAAGAGATGTCTCTAGAGCATTAGGTTTTTCTTATTCAGAAGGCGATAGAATAGCAAAAATGATACCTCAAGGAAAGCAAGGATTTTCTTTGTCAATTACAAGTGCAATAGAAGAATCAACTCAACTGCGATTTGCCTATCAAACAGAAAAAGATACAAAAAAAATCTTAGAAGTAGCACAAAAATTAGAAGGACTTCCACGTCATGCTTCTACCCATGCTGCAGGAGTAATTATTACAGATAAACCATTAACTGAATATGTGCCTTTGCAAAAAGAAATCAAAGATGTAAAAATTATCACTCAGTACGACATGTACTCTCTTGATTTAAACTCTGTTACAGGAAATAAAGCTATTGGGTTACTTAAAGTAGACTTCTTAGGTTTGAGAAATTTAACTATATTGGAAAATGCCTTAAATTATGTTTTTGAACATACAAATAAAAAAATAGATATCCATAACGTAAGGCTAAATAATAAAAAAACTTACGACCTAATATCTAATGGAAAAACAATAGGTGTCTTTCAACTTGAATCCTTAGGAATGAGAAGGTTAGCAAAAGACCTAATGCCTAATAAGTTAACAGACATTATAGCAATGGTAGCTTTATTTAGACCAGGTCCTATGGAACTTATTCCTATGTTTTTAAAAGGTAAACTAAGTCCCAAAAATATTAAATATTTGCATAAAGATCTCAAACCGATATTAGAAGAAACTTATGGTGTTTTAGTTTTTCAGGAACAAATTATGGAAATTGGAAATAAATTAGCTGGCTACTCAATGAGCGAAGCAGATGGTTTGAGACTCGCTATGGGGAAAAAGAAAAAAGCTTTGATGAAAATTGAAAAAGAAAAATTTATATCAGGATGCATAAAAAATAAATATACAAAAAAACTAGCACAAGGAATATTTAATTTTATTGAAAAATTTGCAGCTTACGGTTTTAACAAACCTCACTCTGCTTCTTACGCGCTTATAGCGTACTGGACTGCTTACGTAAAAGCAAACTACCCTGAAGAATATATGACCGCACTATTAAGTGCTGAGCTAAAAGGTATAGGAGGACCTCAAAGAGAAATAAAGATGGCACAAACCTTAGAAGAGTGTAAAAGACTTGATATCTCGGTACTTCCGCCCGATATTAATAGATCTGTCAGTGATTTTAAAATTGAAGGCAACTCAATAAGATTTGGTCTATCTGCAATAAAAAATGTAGGTCAGTCTGCTATAGATAGTATTGTAAATGCAAGAAAAAAAGGAAACTTTATAAGCTTTAGAGATTTTATGTTTAAGGTAGATTTAAGAAAAGTAAATAAAAAAACCGTTGAAAGCCTTATTAAATCGAATGCTTTTTCTCAATTTAGCAACCGGGCAACTTTATTATCTGTTTATCCAAAGTTAGTACTAGAAATGGCAAAATTAAAAACCGATAACGATAAGGGACAAGTTGGTTTATTTTCAGGAAAACAAGATTTAAATAAACTGATTGATAACTTCGAACAAATAAAAGAATTTTCTGAAGATGAGCTTTTCAGTATGGAAAAAGAAGTTATTGGTTTTTTGATAAATAAAAACCCATTACTTAAATTTAAAAAAATTATAGATGCTAAAGCTACTAAAAAAATCGGAGAGGTTTCATTAAAAGACGCAAACTCGAGTGTTGTTTTAGTAGGAATTGTTAGTTCAAAAAAAATAATAAAAACTAAAAAAAATAATGAAGAAATGGCATTTGTTACTATATTTGATGAAACCGGTTCTTTAGAAATTGTTGTTTTTCCTAGTACCTTTAATAAGTTGAAGGATATTTTATTTATTAATCAAATAATTATTTTTAAAGGAAAGGTCTCAGATAGAAATAATAAAATTTCCGTAATAATGGAAGCTGCAATGAAATTGACATAGCTAATTGATAAATGTTAGAATATGAAAAGTTACCATAAATTTGATAATAATTTTGAATTACAAGATATCTCAATAAAAAAGGTTAATAATAGAGATAATAAAAATTATAATCAAAGAAGATTTTTAAGTGTATTTAGCCTGAATATTGGAGTCTATTTGATAACGCCTTTATTATTAGGCGTTTTTCTTGGTTATAATATAGATAAATATCTAAATAAAAAACCATTATTTACTATGATTTTTATCATAATAGGTACATTAAGTAGTTTTTATAATTTAGTAAAACTTACAAAAGAAAATTAATAATGATTCATATCAGTTTAAAATCAGAGACAATATTTTCTTGGTTAGGGTTTCCTTTTACCAATTCAATATTGTTGTCAATTTTAGTAATGATCGGATCTTTAATTTCTTTTATATATTATTTTAATTTAGTAAAAAATAATAAAAAGAATTTTTTCTATCACCTAATGAATCTTTTACTAAGAACTGTATATAATTTTTTCAAGTCAATATTAAATGAAAAAACAGCTCATTTTTTTCCTCTAATAGGTTCATTTTTCTTTTTTATTTTAATACACAATGAAGTTGGGTTATTTCCAGGAATTGGAAGTTTCCTTATAAAAGTATCAGAAGAAGGCTATAATCATTTCGTTCCTCTTTTACGTGGTGGTACAACAGATTTAAACACAACTTTTGCTCTTGCATTTGTCACAGTAATTTATGCTCAATATTTAGGTATAAAATTTCTTGGAATTAAAGAATATTTAAAAAAATATTTTAATTTTTCAAGTGTGATGGCATTTTTTACTGGAATTATGGAAACAATTTCAGAGTTTTCAAGAATAGTCTCATATTCTTTCCGATTATATGGTAATATTTTTGCTGGTGAGGTAGTGATAGCAATAATGGCTTTTTTGTTTCCAATTCTGTTATCATTTCCTTTTCTGTTATTTGAAATGTTTATAGGCGTTATTCAAGCATTAGTGTTTTCTATGTTATCGGCCGTATTTTATAATTTAGCAATGGAAAAAGCTCATTATTAATCAAAGGGAGGTGTAAAAATAAAATAAAATGGATTTCGAATCAGCAAAATTGATCGCAACAGCTCTTGCAATAGGTTTAGGAGTTATAGGTCCTGGTATTGGTATTGGAATCGTAGCAGGAAAAGCAGTAGAAGCATTAGGAAGAAATCCCGATGCAGAAGCTCTTATTAGAGCAAATATGATTTTAGGTATAGCCTTTACAGAAGCTTTAGCAATCTTTTCACTAGTTATAGCTTTATTAATAAGATTTCTTTAATAAAAAATGGATAATTTAGGCATAGATTATAAGTTAATTATAGCTCAGCTTGTTAACTTTGGTCTTTTTTATATAATTTTTAAGAAATTTATCGCAAAACCTTTCCTTAATTTAATTAAGGAGGAGGAAGAAAATGATAAAAAGAGAGATGAGATTAAAGTAAAACTAGAAAAGCAAGATGAGGAAATAAATTTTCAACGAGAAAAGCTTGAAAAAGAAATAGCAAAAAAAGAAGAAGAGATTATTTTGGATGCTAAAGAAAGGGCTAAGTCAATAAAAGAAAATTTAATAAAAGAATCAGAAGTTGATGCATCAAGAATTAAAGAAAAAGCATTAAAAGAGATCGATGCTGAAAAACAAGATCTTTATAAAGAATTAAAACATCGAATAACTGAATTAAGTTTGATAATAGTAAATAAAACTCTTAAAGATATTTTGACAAGTGAAATGAAAAAAAAGATTACTAATTCTATAATCAAAAATTTACCAAATGAAAAGATTAGCCATGAAAATTAAACCAAAATTAAAAAAGGAGTTAAAAAGATATTTACTAAATAAAATAATTGAGGATTCACAAAAAGCTTTTATTACATCAGCCTATAAATTAAGCTCTGATGAAATACAAGACATAAAAGCAAAATTTCCCTCAATTAAAAAAAGAAAGATTAGCTTTAATGTTAACGAAGACATTATTGGAGGATTTATTATTAAGGAAGGAAGTAAAATAACAGATTATTCAATTAAAACGAAATTAGAAAAAATTAAAAAAAATATATATGAAATTACTAGATAATTATATAAAACAAATTGAGAAGGAAGTTGATCAATCAAGTGATCGTGTAAATACAAGAGAAACTGGTATCGTTATCGAGCTTAAAGATGGAATAGCTATAGTAGACGGTCTGTACAACGCTTTTTATGGAGAAATTGTTGAATTTGAAAACGGAATAGAAGGTTTCGTAATAGATTTAAGCGAAGATACTGTAGGAGTTGTTGTTTTTGGTAACTATTTATTAGTTAAATCAGGATCACAAGTTAAAGGAACCGGTAATGTTTTGTCAATAAGCGTTGGAGACAATTTAATTGGAAAAGTCGTTGACCCTTTATCTAAATCTCTAGATAGTACTCAATCTTTAAAACTTAATAAACTATACCCAATAGAAAGAATAGCTTCTGGAGTTGTAAAGAGACAACCTGTTAATATGCCCGTACAAACAGGAATAAAGGCTATAGATGCTCTAATTCCAATAGGAAGAGGTCAAAGAGAACTTATAATTGGAGATAGAGTAACAGGAAAAACTACAATCGCAATAGACACAATTATTAATCAAAAAGATAAAGATTTAATTTGTATCTATTGTGCTATTGGTCAAAAAAACTCTAAAATAGCTTCACTTATTGAAACTCTTACTACTAATGGGGCTATGAACCATACGATAGTCGTATCTGCAAGTGCCTCTGATTCTGTATCTCTTCAATATATTGCACCATATTCGGCAACCGCTATGGGTGAGTATTTTATGGACAAAGGAAAAGACGTTTTAATAGTTTATGATGATTTGACAAAACATGCATGGGCTTATAGACAATTATCTCTTATTTTGCGTAGACCAGCTGGGAGAGAAGCGTATCCTGGAGATGTTTTTTACTTACATTCAAGACTTCTTGAAAGAGCTAGTCGTCTAAATAAAGCAAACGGTGGAGGTTCAATTACAGCATTACCAATTGTTGAAACCCTAGAAGGAGACATATCAGGATATATTCCAACAAATATAATATCAATTACGGATGGACAAATATTTTTAGAAACAGATGTATTTAACTCCGGAATAAGGCCAGCAATAAACGTAGGTCTTTCTGTATCTCGTGTTGGTGGTAGCGCTCAAACAAAAGCTATAAAGCAAGTTTCTGGAAGATTAAAACTGGATTTAGCACAATATAGAGAATTAGCAGCTTTTTCACAATTTGAATCTGAATTAGAAGAAGAAACAAAAAAACAGTTAAATAGAGGTGGTAAAATTACAAAAATATTAGTTCAAAAGAAAAACAAACCTTATACCTTAGCAGAAGAAGTTTGCATATTATGGACCGCTACACAAGGCTATTTAGATAGCATACCATTAAATAAGGTTTTTGATTTTGAACAGAAGCTTCTTGATGAGTTAAAAACTGCAAAAGGTAAAGAGATCGTTGTTAATATAAACAAAAGTAAAATATTGGACTCTTCCGTAGAAGAAAAACTTAAAAAATTAGTATCAAGTCTGGTAAAGGTAAAACTATGAATTTAAGATTAGTTCGAAAAAAAATAAAAAGTGTTGACAATGTCAAAAAAATAACCAAGGCAATGGAGCTTGTATCAGCTGTAAAAATGAAAAAATTTCAAGTAATAGCAATTGAATCAACTCCTTATCAAAAATTTTTGGAAAAAGCTATAAACAATATTGTTAGAAATATGGAAAAAAACGTTTCATCTTTATTAAATCCTCAAGAAAACACAACAGATAAAACATTAGTTATTTTTGTTTCTTCCAATAAAGGTCTCTGTGGTGCCTTTAATATAAATCTTGCAAGATTTCTCTGGAAAAACTCAAATAAAAAAGATCTAAATGTCCTTACTTTAGGTAAAAAAGGAACGACTTTAACCACAACGCTTGGATTTAAAATAGTTGCAGATTACTCTTCAAATGATTTATATGAAAACATTTCTGCCTTGTTCGAATTTGTTTATAATGAATATATTCAAGGAAAATATAATAAAGTACAACTTGTATATAATACATTTGTTTCTGCTATAGAATATACGCCTGTTAGTGAAATTCTTTTACCACTTCAATATAAGAAAAAAACTGAAGAAAATGAAAAAGGAATCGAAGATTTTTATAGAAATTATATAATCGAACCATCTGCAGAAGAGATTATCCATTCGCTACTTCTTAATTACTTAGAAGAAAAAATTCGATACGCTGTTACACAAACTCATGCAGGTGAACATTCTGCAAGAATGATAGCTATGCAAAATGCAACTAATAATGCTAGTGATATATTGCTAAATTTAACTTTACTTAGAAATAAATTACGCCAAGAAATCATAACTAATGAACTTTTAGATATGATAACATCAAAAGAATCAGTTGAAGTAAATATATAAAATATGAAAGAAGGAAAAATCATTTCTATTAAAGGTGTTGTTATAGATGTTGAGTTCGATAAAAACAATACGCCAAATATTTTTAATGCATTAACGGTTAAAAATAACAATGGAAAAACAATGACTTTGGAAGTGCAATCTATATTAGATGAAGGACTTGTCAGAGCAGTTGCAATGGATGATGTTTTGGGACTATCTCGAGGATCAAAAGTAACAGATACTGGAAATCCTATAAAAGTACCAATAGGTGAAGAAACTTTAGGAAGAATATTTAACGTTTTAGGCGAAGTAATAGATGAGGGAAAACCTCTAAAAACAAAGGAAAGATCTACTATTCATAAAGAAGCTCCGTCTTTAGAAGAACAACAAGTTGAAAAAAACATTTTTGTAACTGGAATAAAAGTCATAGATTTAATATCTCCTTTTATTAAAGGAGGGAAAGTGGCTGTATTTGGAGGAGCTGGAGTAGGAAAAACTGTTCTTATTCAAGAATTGATTCATAACGTAGCAAAAGAGCATAAAGGAGTCTCAGTATTTACGGGTGTTGGAGAAAGAACTAGAGAAGGAAACGACCTTTGGCTTGAAATGAAAGAATCAAAAGTCTTAAATAGCACAGCTATGATATTTGGTCAAATGAATGAACCCCCAGGAAATAGATTACGAGTAGCTTTAACAGGAGTTACTATGGCCGAGTACTTTAGAGATAAAAAGAATATGGATGTACTATTATTTATTGATAATATTTTTAGATTTGCTCAAGCAGGATCAGAAGTATCTGCTTTATTAGGTAGAATTCCATCAGCTGTAGGATATCAGCCAACATTAGCTTCAGAAATGGCTGCTCTACAAGAAAGAATTACATCAACAAAAAAAGGGTCGATTACATCAATTCAAGCTGTTTTTGTTCCTGCTGATGATTATACCGACCCAGCGCCAGTAGCTACTTTTGCACATTTAGATTCCTCACTCGCTCTTGAAAGATCACTAACAGAACAGGGTTTTTATCCAGCGATTGATCCTCTAGCATCTTTCTCCAAAGCTCTTGATCCAGATTTAGTTGGTGAAGAACATTATGCAATAGCAAGAGGTGTTATAGAAAATCTTCAAAGATATAAAGATTTACAAGATATTATTGCAATATTAGGTATAGAAGAGCTTTCAGAAGAAGATAAAACTACTGTTATTAGAGCACGAAAAATACAAAGATTTTTAACACAACCTATGTTTGTAGCTGAAAACTTCACAGGAACGAGGGGAGAATATGTTCCAATCGCTGAAACAGTAAAAGGTTTTAAAGAAATCTTGGAAGGAAAGCATGACAAGGTTCCAGAATCTGCATTCTATATGAAAGGCGATATTAAATCAGTAAAATAATTAATGATAAAACTTAGAATAATAACTCCAAACAAGGTCATATTAGAAGAAGATATAAAATCTATAACTGTTCCAGGTATTGCAGGAGAAATGACTATACTTCCAAACCATGCTAATCTTTTTACCTTATTAAGCGAAGGTGTTGTTAAAATTAATTTTGAAAGAAAAGAAGACTATTTAGCTATAGGTGGAGGCTATCTTGAAACAAATGGCAACTATGTAAATCTCCTTGTTTCTCGAGCGTATGGACAGGACATTGTTAATCAAACAACTACAGAAAAAGCGTTAAAAGATGCAAAAAATATGTTAATAAAAGCAAAATCCAAAGAAGAAAAAATTGAAGCAAATACTTTACTTAGAAGATCTATAGTTGACATGAAGCTAATAAAAAAGAGAAGAAAAACACGTTTTAATTAATATTGCATTTTTTACTTTATACTTACAGCACGATACTATATACTAATTTCTTATGACTTTAATAATCGTAGAATCTCCAACAAAAGCTCGCACTTTTAATAAAATCTTAAAAGGTCAAGATTATTTTGTTTATGCAACTTTAGGTCATTTCAGAGATCTACCAAATAAAAAAATCGCTATTAACTACGAAAAAGACTTTAAACCTGAATATAACATAATGCCAAAAAAATTAAATGTTGTTAATAAGTTAAAAGATCTAATAAAAGACAACAAAGAGATTATTTTAGCTACAGATCCAGATCGAGAAGGAGAAGCTATTGCATATCACGTAGCTTTTGTATTGGGTTTTGCACGAGAAAAATGGCCTGATATAGAAATAGAAGATTTTAACGGAAAAAAAATTAAAAGAATAGTCTTTCATGAAATTACTCAAAAAGCTTTAGCTGAAGCTTTAGACAGACCTACTAAACTTAGAATTGATCTCGTGAAAGCTCAACAAGCCAGAAGAATTCTAGATAGGATTGTAGGTTATGAAATATCTCCAATTCTATGGAAAAAAACAAAGAAGTTCTGGCTATCTGCAGGTAGAGTACAAACTGTAGCTTTAAGAATAATAGTTGAAAGAGAAAAAGAAATAGAAAAATTTAAAAAAGAAAATTATTTTAAAATAATCGGATCTTTTCAAGCTAAAAATGTAAAAATTGAAGCGAAATTACAAAGCATTAATAATAAGAAAATAGAGATAACGCAAAAAATAAAACTTTTTGCTGGAGATTATGAATATACAAAAACTAACATTACATCCAAAAATGTTAACCCTATATTAGAGTCAGTTAAAAAAGATAACTATTATATAGATAAAATTCAAGAAACCACTATAAATAAGTTTCCACCACCTCCTTTTACAACTTCTCTACTACAACAAGATGCTTTTTATAAATTTAGATTTGCTTCAAAATATACAATGAGACTAGCGCAAAATCTTTACGAAAAAGGTCTTATTACATATCATAGAACCGACTCATTTAACTTATCTTCGAGATTTGTATTTGGAGCCAAAGATTACATAGAAAAAGAGTTTGGTAAAGAATATACTCTTGAAAAACCTAGAGGCTTCAGAACAAAGTCAAGAACTGCTCAAGAAGCACACGAAGCAATAAGGCCAACCTATCTTAATGGCATAGATAAAATAAAAACAACTAAAGGTCTAACTAGTAATCATAAAAAACTTTATACACTAATATTTAATAGAGCTGTTTCTACGCAAATGAAAGAAGCAGTTTCAAAAATATCAAAATATATTATTAAAGGTAAAAAAGGTTATGAATTTTTATCAGAAAATCAATATATAGTTTTCGACGGATTTCTAAAACTTCTAAATCCAACTTTCGTAGATAAAAATAAACAGATAGTAAACTTAATAGAAAAAGAAATAGTAGGTCTTCTAAAAGCAGAAGAAGAAGCAAAAGAAACAAAAGCTCCTCCAAGGTATACCGAAGGTAGTCTTATAAAAATCTTGGAAGAAAAGGGGATTGGAAGACCATCAACATATTCGCCTATTATTTCTATAATTCAAACTCGAGGTTATGTGGGTAAAGAATCTGGCTATCTTGTGCCAACAGGTTTAGGAATTGGAGTATCAGATTATTTGTCACAAAACTTTGATAGTATATTTGAAATTGATTTTACAGCTCAAATGGAAGATAGTCTTGATGAAATCGCCAGCGGCAATAACATGATGTTATCTGTTTTGAATAATTTTTATAATCCTTTTAAAAATCAATTAGATATAGCTAAAAGCGATAAAAGCACAATAGAAATTGATGAAAGTTCAGATAAAAAATGTCCAAAATGTGAAAAACCACTTAGTATAAGATACTCAAAATATGGAAAATTTTATGCATGTACAGGTTATCCTGATTGTAAGCATACCGAATCTATAAAAAATTATGTTAAAAATAAAAAATGCTCAAACTGTAATGGTGGTGTAGTGATAAAATATTCAAAGAAAGGGTTAAGATTTTACGGTTGTGAAAATTTTCCTAAATGTAAATATACAGAATTTGGTTTTAAAAACTTAAAAGATGCTTAAATATATATTTGTTTCCGGTGGAGTAATTTCAGGAATAGGAAAGGGTACTACTGCTGCAGCTATCGCCCTTCTTTTAAAATCTGCGGGTTACAAAATCACTCCAATAAAATTTGAAAACTATTTAAATATAGATGCAGGTACTATAAATCCAATTGAACATGGGGATCCATTTTTATGTGAGGATGGGGCTGAAACAGATATGGACATTGGAACTTATGAAAAAATTTTAGATCAAGAAATGGGAAAGATAAATTTTGTCACAATGGGGCAAGTTTATAAAGAAGTAATAGATAGAGAAAGAAGATTTGAATATAACGGAGAAGATGTGGAAGCGATTCCTCATTTAGTAAGTGAAATCACAGAAAGAATAGAAAAGGCAGCTAAATTAACAAAAGCTGAAATAATGATAATAGAACTTGGTGGAACTGCAGGAGAGTATCAAAACGTATTTTATTATGAAGCATCAAGAATTTTGACTCTGCAAAATCCAAAAGACGTAATTCATATCCATGTAAGCTATGTTCCAACACCAGCACATTTGGGTGAGCCAAAAACAAAACCCACACAACTTTCTGTAAGAACACTTAATTCTTTAGGGATACAGCCTGATATGATAATAGCTCGATCAGAAAAACCGCTAGATTTACGTAGAATGGATAGATTAGCGCTGTTTTGTAATGTAAAAGCAGAAGATGTAATTTCAAACTATAACGTAGGGTCTATATATGAAATACCTCTTTTGCTTCATAAACAAAACGTGGGCAAATTGGTTCAAAAAAAACTATCTTTAAAATACAAAGAGCCAAATCTTTCAAATTGGACGAATTTGATAAAAAAAATTAAATCTAAAAAGGACAAAACAATAACAATAGTTATTGTAGGAAAATATTTTGGAACAGGTAATTATCAATTAAAAGATTCGTACGCAGCGCTTTTTGACGCTATAGATCATGCATCATGGTTTAATAACTGTAATGTAAAAACAGAATGGATAGATGCTGAAAAAATTGAAAAATTAGGAACATTTATTATAGGAAAGCCTGATGGAATAATTGTTCCTATAGGTTGGGGTAAAAGAGGTGCTGAAGGAATGACTTCAGCTGCTTCTTATGCAAGAATAAATAAAATACCTTATTTAGGACTTTGCTACGGCATGCACCACGCAGTTATAGCATACGCAAGAGATATACTTAAATTAAAAGACGCAAATACAACCGAAAACAATAAAAATACAAAAAACCCAGTAATTCATCTTATTCCTTCTCAAAAGAAACACATGTCAAAAAGAGCATATGGAGGAACTATGAGATTAGGAGGTTGGACAGCTAAAGTTGTTAAGAATACAGAAATATGTTCAATTTATAAGAAATATAAGGCTTTTATAGATCCGATAAAATCCATTATTTCTGAAAGGCATAGGCATAGGTATGAATTTAATAATAAGTATATGTCATTATTTGAGAAGAGCGGATTGGTAATAAGCGCAATTTCAACGTCTGAAGGTTTAGTTGAAATAATTGAATTACCAAAAAAGGTTCATCCTTTTTATATCGCAACACAAGGTCACCCTGAATATAAAAGTAAACCAAATAAACCACACCCTATATTTATTGAATTTATAAAAAGTTGTTTAATTTAGTTAAAATAAATTGATATAATAGAAATATGGCACGAACGTTCAAATATAATGATAAGTCTTTTTCTGTCGGTGACACTTTAGATGTTGTATATAAAATAAAAGAAGGTGAAAAAGAAAGAAAACAAAAATTTACAGGAATTCTTCTGTCTATTAGAGGCAACTCAATAATTAATCGCACTATTACTGTAAGAAAAATCTCTAAATCTGGAATAGGAGTAGAAAAAGTAATGCCTATATCTTCACCGAATATAATCAATATTGAAAAAATTAAAACGTCCTCAAACAAAAAATCTAAAATTTACTATATAAGAAATCTATCTCAACAAGCAGTTAGAGCTAAAGTATATAGCAAAAAATGAAGGCTTTAAATAATATTAAAGGAGTCTTTGGAGAAAAAATCGCTACACAATTTCTACAGAGTCGAGGATATTCTATTATTGATAAAAACTTTAAAGTAAAATTTGGAGAAATAGATATTGTTGCTATTAAAAATAACGTGATACATTTTATTGAAGTTAAATCTAAAAGCTCTACACTCAAAGGGAAGCCTTACGAACAAGTAAACAAAAACAAACTTAAAAAAATAAAACAGGTGTCACTGTTATATTCAAAAATAAACCACTTATCTGGTTTAAAACAATCTATAGATATTGTTTCAATTCTCTTAAACAACGATAGTAATAATCACGAAATAGAGATGTTTGAAAACGTTACAAATTGATCTATATAGAAAGGGGGTGAGTAAAATATGTTAATTGATTCAGTAAACAATATAGTACAGCCTTTTTGGAAAAGTTTTATTGGCTTTTTGCCTGAGTTATTTGGAGGCTTATTAATTTTAATAATAGGTCTTTTAATCGCCAATATATTAAAAGGTGTCCTTATATCATTATTCGGCTTTTTGAAATTTGAAAAATTATTTCAACAATTAAAAACTATTGAAAAAGGAGAGATAAGATTATGGGAAGAAATAATTGCCGAAATCGTAAGATGGACTGTGGTAATACTTTTCCTTATTCCAACTTTACAAGTATGGGGGCTATCTGAGGCAACAACTGTAATAAATGAGGTATTATTTTATATACCAAACGTAATTATCGCCATAGTTATAGGTTTTGTTGGTTTAGTTTCATCAAATCTATTATCTAACTTAGTAAAAAGAACCATTAAAACACTTGGGTCTTCTACGGCAAATACATTAGCGGTATTTACCAAGTCAATAGTTGTTTTCTTTACTGTTTTAGTAGTCTTAAGTCAACTTGGAGTTGCTCAAGATATTATTAAAATTCTATTTACAGGCATAATCAGTATGCTAGCATTAGCAGGAGGATTAGCTTTTGGATTAGGTGGTAAAGATTTAGCTAAAGATTTGTTAAGTGAGCTCACAAGAAAAGTAAAATAATCTTAGCCTATCAAGTGATATAATATCAGTTAGGCGCGTTCGTCTAGTGGCCTAGGACGTCACCCTTTCAAGGTGAAGATCGCCAGTTCGAATCTGGTACGCGCCACACTTCGCTCTTTATTTACAATAAATAGCTACGTTGTGGCAAAGCCATTGATGCACAATGGCTATTTAATATTTACTCAAGAAGTGTGCCAATCAAAGCTTCAAGTTTCTCTTGAAGCGAAGTGGTACCAAATCAATTAACGAATTAACGAAATTTTAAGATTAGTTTTATAAGCTTACTACCATTGTTAGCTCACCTTTAAATCTTTTATCTAACAAGTCTTTTGGGTTTCCTCTAATTATTTCTTCAAATTTCTTTGTCATTTCTCTACAAATACATATTTCGGCTTCAGGTATAAGATTATTAAGAATTTCCATAGTATCGTTATATCGATATATAGATACGTATAGAACAAAAGCTATATTTTTAAATATTTTATTAGTATCAATTATCTGTTTAATCAGTTTTTTAGTATGCGTATTATTTTTTGGAACAAATCCTAAAAATATAAAGTTTTTAACTTGCATTCCAGAATACAAAAGTGCTGTTGTAATAGCCGTACTTCCTGAAATTACCTTATATTGTAATCCTTTTCTAATTAACTCTTTAATAAGTAAATATCCAGGATCAGATATTAAAGGCATTCCAGCTTCAGAAACTAAACTAACGTTTTTTCCCTTATTTAAAAAATCAATAATTAACGATAGTTTTTCAAGTTCTTTTTCCTTATAATAAGAGATTAATTGAGGATAATTTAAAGTTTTAATTTTTAATAGTTTATAACAATAGTTTAATAAAACTTGTGTTGATCTTGTATCTTCAGCAAAAATAAAATCGCTATTGACTAATGTTTTTGCCTGTCTTATTGATAAATCTTCAAAATTTCCTAATGGAGTACCTACTATATAAAGCATTATTTGTCTTTGTTATTTATTTTTGATTTTAATAGTCTATTGATAACAAAAAATCCTCCAATAAGAAGTACTGAAAACGCTATAGTAGCAAGCTCTAAATAATTTGTTAAAAATTCTTTTATTGGTACTCCAAAAAAGAATATTAAAGTTCCAATCGTCAAAAATCTCCCGCCTCTACCTATTGCAGACGCAATAATAAATCTTCCGAACTTAAGATCAAATAATCCAGCTGTAATCGTAAAAAGTTTATAAGGAATGGGCGAAAAACCTGCTACAATAATAGCCCAAACATCATATTGATTGTAATAAAGTTTAACTTTATATAGTTTTTCCTCACTTATAAATTTCTTAACTAAGGGTTTGCCACCTTTCACTCCTATAAAATAACCAAACATTCCTCCAATAATCGATGATAAGGTTGTGATTATGCCATAAATAATCGCATTAGCTGGATTAATTAATGCTAGAGGAATCATAATCACATCGGGTGGTATGGGAAAAAAGGACGATTCTGCAAATGCAACTATAGCAAGACCAGCAATAGGAAAATTAGAAGAAAGAATAAAATCTACAAAGCTAGATATAGTTTCTTGCATGTGATAATTATAACATTAATTACTTGCGCACAAAAACATAACTATGTTTAATATTGCCTAATTAATTGGTAAAATGATAGGTTGCGATGTTTAAATTAAAATCCTCGTTTAGTCCAAAAGGTGACCAACCTCAGGCAATTGAGAAATTAACAAAAGGAATTCAAAATAAAATTAAAGATCAGGTTCTTCTTGGTGTAACTGGCTCTGGTAAAACATTTACCATAGCTAACGTTATTCAAAACACTCAAAAATCTGCGTTAATAATATCGCACAATAAAACTTTAGCCGGCCAACTATATCAAGAATTTAGAGACTTTTTTCCAAAAGACGCAGTGTCTTATTTCGTATCTTATTATGACTATTATCAACCTGAGGCATATCTTCCTCAAACAGATACCTATATTGAAAAAGAATCTAATATTAATGAATTAATTAATAAACTTCGCCTACAAACTACTGCAAATATAGTGTCAAAAAAAAATGTCATAGTAGTTGCATCTGTATCTTGCATATATAATATCGGATCTCCTAAAGAATATTCTAATTTCATTTTAAATCTTAAAATTGGAGATAAGATAATAAGAGAAGAATTATTTAGTAATCTAATAGAACTTCAATATACAAAATCTACTTTTGAATTTAAAAGAGGAACTTTCAGAGTGAGATCAAACAATGTTGATATATATCCAAACTATGAAGATTTTGGTATTAAACTATTTTTTGAAAACGAAATCTTAGTTAATTTTACTTACTTCAATCCTCTCGATGGTAAAAAAATTGAAAAAAGAATTAAAGAAAACATTGTAACAATATTTCCAGCAAAACAATACCTGATAGATAAAACTAAAATTTTGAACGTTGAAGAGCAAATAAGAAGAGATCTTGATAGAGAATATTCTCAAATGATAAAAAAAGGAAAAGTATTTGAGGCTCAAAGACTATTAAAGCGAGTAAATTACGATCTGGAAATGATAAAAGAAGTGGGTTATGTTAATGGAATTGAAAATTACTCAAGATATTTTGATAATAGAAAGACTGGAGATCCTCCATATAGTTTAATAGACTTTTTTAAAGAATCCTACGGGGATGATTTCATTGTTTTTATAGATGAATCTCATATGACCATACCTCAAATACGAGGAATGTATAACGGAGATTATTCAAGAAAAAAAAAATTTAGTTGATTTTGGTTTTAGACTAGAAGCGGCTTTTGATAATAGGCCTTTAAAATTTGATGAATTTCAAAAAAGTGTAAATTATTCTATTTATGTTTCCGCTACTCCAAATGATTGGGAAAAAGATAAGTCAAAAAATCAAATTGTTGAACAGTTAATTAGACCAACAGGAATTCTTGATCCTAAAATAGTAATAAAGAAAGCAGAGACAGAAATTGAAGATTTAATAATTGAAGTTAAAGAGAGGGTAAAAAATAAACAAAGAACGCTTATAACCACTCTTACCAAAAAAACAGCTGAAGATTTAAGTGAGTATTTTAAACAAAATAATATTAATTCAACTTACTTACATTCAGATATCGATACGCTAGAAAGATCCGATATTCTAGATGACTTAAGAAATAATAAGTTTGATGCTTTAATTGGAGTTAATTTATTAAGAGAAGGACTGGATCTTCCTGAAGTATCACTCGTAGCTATTCTTGACGCTGATAAAGAAGGATTTTTACGCTCAAAAACAGCGTTAATTCAAACAATGGGAAGAGCCGCAAGAAACATTGATGGAAAGGTTATAGTTTATGCCGATACAATAACCAAATCAATTAGAGAATCTATTGATGAGATAAAAAGAAGACGTAAAATACAAGAAACATATAATAAAAAAAATAATATTGAACCACGAACAATATATAAACCAATACGTGAAAAAATTATTGAAAAAGACATAGAGTCAACTTTATATGATCTTCCTATCGGAAACTTTGATATTGAATACTTAAAATCAATAACATTTAACTCTTTAACAGGTTTTGACAAAAAAAAGTTAATTAAAAAACTAGAATGTGAAATGAAAAAACAAGCTGAAAGTCTTAACTTTGAATATGCGATAGAAATACGAAATAAGGTATTAGAATTAAAAAATAAATTATGATAGATGAAATAAAGATAACTGGAGCTAGAGAACATAATCTTAAAAATATTAGCGTCTCTATTCCTAAGAATAAATTTGTAGTAATAACAGGAGTTTCAGGATCAGGAAAATCATCACTGGCTTTTGATACTTTATATGCAGAAGGGCAAAGAAGATACGTCGAATCCTTATCTTCATACGCAAGACAATTCTTAGGCATTATGGATAAACCTGATGTTGATAATATCGAAGGGCTATCGCCATCTATATCAATAGATCAAAAAACTACATCTCAAAATCCTAGATCCACTGTTGGAACAATTACAGAAATATATGATTATTTAAGGCTATTATTTGCTCGAATAGGACATCCTCATTGTTCAAATTGTAAATCTGAAATAAAAAAACTTTCACTCGATGAAATTGTATTTAGAACGCAGACAATAATAGAAAATGAATTAAAACAGGATAAAATAAAACCCCACAAATTTTTAATTCTGTCCCCTGCGGTAATACAAAAAAAAGGCCAATTTAAAGAGTTATTTGAAAACTTAATAACTAAAGGATACTCAAAGATTTTTATTGATAAAAAGGAATTCGAATTAAGTAAAGACATTAATTTAATCAAAACAAACAAACATGATATTGAAGTTGTTATCGATGAGTTATCTTTAACATATAATAACTATAAAAATAATATTTATAATACAAATTTTAGATCTAGATTATCTAATTCTATTGAACAAAGCCTTGCTCTTTCAGATGGTTTGGTTATTTTAAAAAATAAACAATCTCATTTATTTTCAGAAGACTTCTCATGTTCAAACTGTAACATTTCATTACCTGAGCTTGAACCAAGAATGTTTTCATTTAATTCTCCAATTGGAGCATGTAAAAAATGCAAGGGTTTAGGAAACGTATATAAAATAAACGAAGAGTCAATATTAAATAACAACTTTTCAATAAATGAAGGTGGAATTCTTCCATTCAATAAAATATATTTTTTGGACTCTTGGTATCTAAGACTTTTTAGACAAGCTGCTGATGAATACAATATAGATTTAAATAAACCTATAAAAGATTTAGATAAAAAAGATCTAGATATATTACTATACGGCACAAAAAAAATGCATAAAGTAAAAGGTAAGAATCGTTTTGGTCAAAATACAGTTATAACAGAAGTTTTTGACGGTATTATTGGAGAACTTGAAAGAAGGTTTTTCAATACGGATAAATCATTTAAAGGTCTAGATTTTAATAAATTTATCAAAGAAGAAGTTTGTGAATCTTGTGAAGGAAAAAAACTTAAAAAAGAAATTTTATCAATTACTATAGATGAAAAAAATATTACTGAATTTGCAGATGAATCAATAATAAATTTATTATCTTATATACGAAACGGTCTTGACAGTAAACTTATAAAATACGAAAAACAAATTTCTAGTTCGATTACTAAAGAAATAGAAACACGATTAAATTTTTTAGATAATGTTGGGCTTTCGTATCTTACTTTATCACGTTCAACAAAGTCGTTGTCAGGTGGAGAAGCGCAAAGAATTAGATTAGCTTCTCAAATTGGAACAGGATTAACGGGAGTATTATATGTATTGGATGAACCTTCAATCGGTCTTCATCAAAAAGATATTTCAGCATTAATAAAAACGCTTAGAGATCTCACAAAATTAGGAAATACATTAGTCGTGGTCGAACACGATCAAACTACTATGGAATCATCAGATTATCTAATTGAATTAGGACCAAAAGCTGGTGAAAATGGAGGAAATATAACTTTTAAGGGAACGATTAATGAAATTAAAAAATCTAAAAGTTCAATCACAGGTCAATATTTAAGTGGTAGAAAAAACATTAAACTTAATGAAAGTAAACTACAAGTTAAAAAAGGAAATATTAAATTATCAAAAGCTGCTCAATTCAATCTTAAAAATGTAGATTTAAATTTGCCACTAGGTAACTTAATAGCAATAACCGGAGTATCTGGGTCAGGTAAATCTACTTTGATCGTTGAAACCCTATATCCTGCTTTAAAATATTTTATAGAAGGTCATTTTTCAGAAAAAATAGGAAAGTTTGAAAATTTAGAAGGATTCCAATATCTTGACAAAGTATACCTTGTTGACCAATCTCCTATAGGAAGAACTCCGCGTTCAAATCCTGCTACGTATATTGGCATTTTTGATGGTATTAGAGAGATATATGCGTCTTCAACAGATGCGAAAATTAGAGGTTTTAATAAGGGTCGTTTTTCATTTAATTTAAAAGGGGGAAGATGTGAAAAATGTCAGGGAGCAGGTGTTATTAAAATAGAAATGCAGTTTTTAGCAGATGTTTACATAAAGTGTGACGTATGCAATGGCCAAAGGTATAATAAAGAAACTCTAGACGTAAAATATAAAGATTTGTCAATATATGACATTTTAAAAATGACTGTTGATGAAGCAAGGGAATTTTTTACAAACTTTTCAAAAGTTTATGACAAATTAGTAGTTCTTCAAGAAGTAGGTCTTGGTTATATTAAATTAGGCCAACCTGCTCCAACACTATCAGGTGGCGAAGCTCAAAGGGTAAAGTTAGCCAATGAACTTTCAAAAAAGGGTAGTAATAGTACTTTATATATTCTAGATGAACCAACAACTGGTCTTCATTTTTATGACGTAGAAAAACTCTTACACTCCCTTCAAAAGTTGGTTAACAAAGGAAACACTGTTATCATAATAGAACATAACTTAGATGTAATTAAAAATTCTCAATATGTAGTAGATCTCGGTCCAGAAGGAGGAGATAATGGTGGGCATATTGTTTTTCAAGGTCAAACTAAAAATATAATTAAGTCGAAAAAATCATACACAGCAGAGTATTTAAAAAAATATTTTATTTATTAATAAAAATATGGCTAAAAGCAAATTTATAACCTTTATTTGGATTTTATTTTTATTTATTTTTATATCTCCATCGTATCTTTTTGCTAAAGATTTTAGAACAAATTACAATGTTAAATATTTTTTAGATTCTCGTCAAAACAAAATTGAAACCGAGGTTAAATATAATATCAACGTAACCAATCTTAAAGAAGGGCATTATGTAAGTAAGTTTACTTTAAGCTTTCCTACTTCATTTAAAATAGAAAGTTTAAAAGCAAATGATGATGTGGGAGTAGTTACTCCAAATATTAATCACCAACAAGATTCCATAAATATAGAACTTTCATTTAACAATCCAAATAAAGGATTAGGGCAACAGAACAATTTCTACCTTACATTTAAACAACAGAACTTGTTTAATATAAATGGAAATGTTTGGGAAGTAATCCTTCCAGTAATTGAAAAAGATAGTGACGAGAATTATCAAATAGAAGTAAATCTCCCTGCAGGTTCTGATAAAAAAATATCAATATCAAAACCATCTCCTGATTTTATTAATAAAAATGTCATAACATGGACAAATCCTAACACGAAAACTATATATGCAGTTTTTGGAAATAGCCAATTATACGATCTTAACCTTACCTATAATCTCTACAATCCAAAAATTACAAATGGTTACACTGATATAGCGCTGCCTCCAGATTTAGTGAATCAGAAAATAATTATTAAATCTATAGATCCGCTTCCGGAAAAAACTTATACCGATGAAGATGGTAATTTTTTAGCTAGATACATATTAAAACCTCGTGAAAACAAAATAATAAAATTTTCAGCTATTGCTCAAATAAGCTCCGAACCAAGGGAAAATGTTAGATTAAACGATATTAAATTATTAGAAAATAAAAAAAGATATCTATTAAACGAATCAAGTTTCTGGAAAATAGATAATGTGGATAAATATAGTAATTTGAAAACTCCTAGGGATATATACAACTTTATAACAGCTAACTTTAAATACGATTACGACAGAGTGTCTAAAGATATTAAAAGATTAGGCGCAGATTATGCATTAAAAAATCCTACGTCTTCTGTTTGCACTGAATTTTCAGACACTTTTGTTGCGCTTGCAAGAGAAAAGGGGATATTTTCAAGAGAGATTCAAGGTTATGGATTTTCTGATAGTCACGAATTAAGACCTTTATCATTAGTAACAGATATTTTACATTCTTGGCCTCAATATTGGGACCCGAATAGAAATTTATGGATATCAATTGATCCTACATGGGAAAATACGTCGGGTATAGATTATTTTTCGTCTTTTGATTTAAACCATATAGTATTTGTAATCCACGGAAAACAACCTGAATATCCACTACCTGCTGGAATGTACAAAATAAATGATACAAAAGACGTATCTATTAAGCCTACTTCAGAAAATATCATAGAAAATATAAATTTAAATATTATATCTAATGTTCCAGATAAAATTAATAAAAATAAAATATTTAAAAGTGTTTTAAAAATAAAAAATAGTAGCAATGTTTTTTTATATTCTGTCCCAATAGAAATAAAAGCACGTAATATAAATTCAAATATTTCTAAAAATAATATTAATAAATTAGCCCCTTATGAAGAAGTAGACATAATCTTCACTCTTGATCCCACAAAAAGTAATTTTAATAAAACACAATTGTCCATTACAGTAAACAATAAAACAGTTTTTAATAAATTAGTTCAATTGAAAAAAAGTTATATAGTCGTTTATATAATTTTAATAATATTAAGCACTATTTTATTCTTTTTCATTATAAAAAAAATAAAAAATAAACAGTATGACAATATATAAGAAGAATGAAATAAATAAATTAAAGCCGTCTTTGGGAGTTTACCTTTTTAAAAGAAAAAACAAAATACTTTATGTTGGGAAATCAATAAATATAAAAGCTCGAATAAAATCTCACATTGAAAGTGCTAAAAAAGATAAAAAAGAAAATAAGATCATAGAAAAATATGACACAATAGAAATAATTAATACTGATTTTGAATTTAACGCCCTGCTACTTGAATCCAAATTAATAAATAAATATAAACCGCAATATAATTCACGTTGGAAAGATGATAAAAGTTATATCTATATCAATATATCTAATGATTCAAACTATCCAAAAATATTTATCACTCGGAAAAATTTCAAAACAAAACGTGCTTATTACGGACCATTTCCTTCAGTTCAAAATACTGAATATATATTAAAACAAATTAGAAGAATATTCCCATATTGTACGCAGCAAAAATTAAGTAAAAAGGCATGTTTTTATAATAAAATAAAACTTTGTAACCCTTGTCCAAATTTAATAGAAACTGAAAAAAACATAAAGATAAAACACAAATTAATTAAAGAATATAAACGAAATTTAAATTTCGTAAAAAAAATACTTGAAGGTAAAAACAAAGCAATTGAAAAAGATTTGTTAAATAAAATTAAAACTTTCTCTCAAAAAGAAAATTATGACCAAGCAATCAACTATAGAAATAAACTTCTTTTATTTCAAAAACTAATTTATATGCATTTATATAACTCTGATTCAGAAAATAAAATATTTAAATCGCCACTAAAAAATTTAAAATTATTTTTGTCAAAATATTTTAATATAAAAAAACTAAAAAGGATTGAATGCTATGACTTAAGCAATATATCTTTTAAATATTCAACAGGTTCAATGGTAGTGGCAGAAGATGGTCAACTTAATAAAGATGAATATAGAAAATTTAAGATAAGAAAAGAAAAGAATAATGCAGATTTATTTATGTTAGAAGAAGTTCTAAAAAGAAGATTTAAAAATAACTGGCCTACTCCTGATTTACTTTTGGTAGATGGTGGAAAACCTCAAGTAAATACGACGATAAAGATACTAAAAAAACTTAAATTGAATATCCCGATAATAGGAATCGCAAAAAACCCAGATAGATTAGTTATTGGAATTAAGGGGTTTCCTACATTGAAGCCAAATCTAACAGAGCAAAAATTTAAATTACTTATTCTGCTTCGCGATGAGTCTCACAGATTTGCTAAAAAATATCATCTGTATTTACGCAATCTTAAACTTAACAAGTTAAAATCTTAATGCTATATACGGTATTCGGTATACAGTATACTGTATTCGGTATACTAAATACTGATTTTATCTATGAAAAAAATACTTCGAATGTTTATTTTTTCAGGAATTGCACTTTACCTGACGTCTTTATGGAATAAAGGATTTGTACTTACAACTGACCCAAACGAATTTCTAAAAGCTATCATTTTAATAGTTGTTGCTTATTATTTAATTGTCCCTATTTCAAAAGTTGTTCTCTTACCTTTAAATTTACTTACTTTTGGACTGGTTTCATTTGGTATTTTTACCTTATTTTTATACGTATTAAATTATCATTTAGGTTTTGTACAAATAGGAGATTGGGTTTTTCAAGGTGGTACATATTTTGGAATTTACTTAAATAACATCATTATTTCTCAAAACGGCAATTTATTTCTGTCAGCTTTTTTTATTTCAGCTATAATTAGACTATTAGAGTTTTTTACTTAATAAATGAAAGATATATTATTAATTTTGAACATTGTCGTGGCTTTAGTTTTAATAGTATTGATTTTAATTCAGGGGAAAGGAGCGGGATTAGGTAGTGCGTGGGGCGGTTCAGGAGAAACATATCAAACGAGAAGAGGTGTAGAAAAGTATACCTTTAGAGTTACTGTTATATTTATATTTATTTTTTTCTTTTTATCTGTATTAAATCTTTTTTAGTTCATGACTAAAGCTCTTCGTTATTACTATTGGCTACTTAAAGAATTCACAAAGCGTCATCTTAAAATGATTGCTTTAAGCTTTTTTTTAAGTTTTTTTATTGTAGTTAGTTTAGTATCTTTTTCATCAGTACTAAATAAGTTTTTATTCGCAAATAAAATAGTTATTGGTCTTACTGGTAATTACAATATCACCAATATTCCTGAGGAAATACTAACAAAAATATCTCATGGATTAGTCACCGTTGGACCAAAGGGTGAAGTTTTAGCAGCGCTTGCATCATCTTGGGAAATGGTTGATAATGGCAGGGAATTTATTTTTCATTTGAAAAATGATTTACTTTGGGATGATGGTAAAAAACTATCTGCTAAAGATATTACATATAATTTTAAAGATGTCGAGGTTATACTTATTGACGATAACACTATTAATTTTAAATTAAAAGATAAGCTTGCAATATTTCCAACTTTTTTATCAAAACCAGTTATCAAGTATCCTTTACATGGAGTAGTAGGTTTATATAAGGTTGATAAAATAAATCTTCGTCAAGGGCTAATAAAAGAAATACATTTGAGTCCTAATAAAAAAGATCTCCCATTAATTATTTATAAATTTTTTGATAGTGAAAGTAAATTAATAAGTGCTTATAAGCTTGGAGAGGTCAATCAGATAACTATTTTAAAAGAAAATATAGCAAATAATTTTAAAAATTGGAAAAATACAAAAGTTACAAAACAAGTAGATTATAGCAAAGTAATGACTTTATTTATAAATATGAATAATCAATTACTTACTGAAAAAGACGTTAGAGACGCTATAACTTCTAGCCTTCCGATAAACAAACTTTCTGAATATGGCGAGATTGCTAAAGGACCAATTCCTCCTACTTCATGGGCTTATTATGAAAATTTGAAACAACCAATGGAAAACTTAGAAGTATCAAAAGATTCGCTTACAAAATATATAGACGCAACATCATCTGCAAAATTAGATTTTATAACTTACTATGATTATCTACCAACAGCGTCATTAATAGATGAAAATTTTAACAAAATAAAACTTCCTACAACTTTAAGACTTAATGATTTTCAAGTTCCAGGACAATTTGATGTACTTCTTGCTTTTTGGAAACCTCCATATGATCCTGACCAATATTTTTTCTGGCATTCAACACAATCTCAAACAAATATAACAGGTTTTAAAAATGTTAAAATCGATAAGTTATTAGAAGACGGAAGAGGTAGCATACATCCAAATGAAAGAAAGGGATATTATCAAGAATTTCAAAAAGTACTTGTAGAAGAACACCCTGCTATATTTTTATACTACCCTTACATCTACACAATAGAGCGCATTTGATATAATAAACATTAGTTCAAAACTGAAAAATATCAAATAATAAATTACAAATAACAAATAAATTTTAAATTTAAAACCTTTTAAATTTTGAATTTATTTGGATCTTGAAATTTTAGATTTATAATTTAATACTTGCCGCGGTGGTGGAATGGCAGACACGCAGGACTTAAAATCCTGTGATCGAATAGATCGTGAGAGTTCGACTCTCTCCCGCGGCACAACGTAAGAAATTTACATTGTAAATTTCAACGTTGTAGAAACGTTTAATTTGGTAAGATTTATTACGTTTCACATAGCCTGGATAGCTCAGCGGTAGAGCAATTGTTTTGTAAACAGTAGGTCAGGAGTTCGAATCTCCTTCCAGGCTCATTTTTTTTGATATACTATCAGTCTATTTATGCCAGCAGAATTTCAACCATTATCTAAATCTGACATCAATCGAGCTCAAGAAGCTCAGAGAGTTTTTCCATCACGATTAAAACAACTTAGAAAAATAAATAAAAAACTAAAGTTAGCAATGCTATTGAACGAAACTTTTCCTGGTCTTATACAAACTAAAGCGTTCACTCAAATACCTTATATTTTGCAAACAACACATTATTCCGATTTTTTATTAACAGCAGTCGATGTTAACCCTATAAAATATAGAGTAACAGTTACAATAAACGAAAGTGTTTTTAATGAAACTTCTCAAGAAGTAGGCGGAATTGAAAGAACTCAAGGAGTTGAACTTGCTTTTTTAAATCCTTTACATAATGATATAAATTTAGCTATCGGATATTTAGATATACCAGGTTGTTTTGTTACATCGGTTCATCAACCTAATGAATTTCTCCAACAAAATGATATCGAAGTGTTACAAAAACGAATAAAAAGCATATTACAAGGTAAGTATCCTTCTGTTTCGTAATAAAATTAAGAATTATTAAATAACCTTTCTCCTTTTGATATAATAATCAAAGTAGCCCTCGTAGCTTAATGGATAAAGCAAGGCTCTTCTAAGGCTTAGATGGAGGTTCGATTCCTCTCGAGGGTACAAGAATAATGCTTCTTTGTTCAATATTGCATTGAAGGACAGTCGGAGTGGCGGAACTGGTAGACGCGTACGCTTGAGGGGCGTATGGAGAAATCCGTGGAGGTTCAAGTCCTCTCTCCGACACACTACAGAGTTTCCTGCGAAGCAGGATCACGCTTTGCGTGACAAGTCTCTCCTCACCCACAAAACCTTTATATTAGCTTTTCTTGTTTTTCAATATTTCTGAGTACCTTAACTCCAATATGATTCAACGCCTCATCTGTTAGCATCCTACCTCTGTTCGTTTTTTTAATAAATCCTATTTGAAGCAAATAAGGTTCGACAAACTCTTCAATAGTTTTTTTATCCTCTGATAAAGAAGATGCTAAAGTTTCAACCCCAACAGGATTATTTTTAAATTTTTTTCCTAATAAGTTTAAATATTTTCTATCTATATTTGAAAGTCCTAATTTATCCAGCTCGATCATAGCGAATAATTTTTCCAACATTTCTTTGTCTATTTTTGTACTTCCGCTAGTATCACTTATATCTCTAACTCTATTTAAAATCCTTATTGCAATTCTTGGAGTACCCCTTGATCTTTTAGCAATTGAATTCGCTGCTTCATCTGAAATATTAAATTTAAGTAATTTCCCTGATCGCTTAATGATATCTATAAGCTCTGGTTCCGAATAGTAATCCAACCTTAAAATAAGACCAAATCTTTCTCTAAGCGGAGTAGATAAACTTGCCAATTTTGTTGTTGCACCAATAATAGTAATATGTGGGACCGACAATCTAACTGTTCTAGCACTTGGACCTTTACCAATAATAATATCTAGTGCAAACTCTTCCATAACAGGATAGAGCACCTCTTCAACTATTTTTGGCAATCTATGGATTTCGTCGATAAATAACACGTCTTTATCGTTAAGGTTTGTCAATATTGCAGCTAAATCACCAGGTCTTTCTATAACAGCTCCAGATGTTATTTTTATTTCACTACCTAGTTCATTTGCTACTATATTTGAAAGAGTTGTTTTACCAGTTCCAGATGGACCATAAAATAATATGTGCTCTGTTGGCCCTCCTCTTTTTTTTACTGCAGAAACAAACATCTTAAGATTTTGTACTACTTTTGATTGACCAATATAATCATCAATTTTTTTAGGTCTTAGTTTTTGTACGGTATTTAAAGTAACACCAGCCATAAGGTATTATACCTTCTTTTTTTTAGAAGTCCCAAACTGTAATCCTTTTTTAATTCTTTCTTCTACAGATAAGTCTTTTGGAATTTCTGATAATATTTTTTTTGCGTCGTTTGATTTGAAACCTAAAGATACTAAAGCGTCTACAACTAATTTATCATCTTCTGATAAATATATTTTTGCCATTGAAAATTCTGATTCAAATTTACTTGATAGCTCAATAATAATTTTTAAAGCGGTTTTTCTTCCCAAACCAGGAACTCGAGTAAAATGCTCTAAATCATTAATTTTTACTGCTGTAAGTAAATCTTCTGCATTTGAAAACGATATGACTCCAAATGCTACCTTTGGACCTATACCTGAAATTGATAATAAGAGTTTGAATAAATCGGATTCTGTTTTATTTGCAAATCCATATAAGGTTTGAGAATCCTCACGAACTATAAATTGAGTATAAACTTCAATATTCTTGTTTATTAATGAATTTTTTATAATTGAAGGAATTAAAAAAACCTCATATGATAATCCTGACGCAGTTTCTATCAAACCTTTATTACCTTCAATTTCTAGAAGTTTTCCTTTAATTTTCCCAATCATATAGTTTAAATACTAAATACTAAATTTTAAGCAACAAATAAATTCAAAGTTTAAAATTTAAAGTTTAAAATTTAAAGTTTATAGCTTTAGATTTATTTGTAATTTTTAATTTAAGATTTGTTATTTAATTCATATCTCTCTATCTCCCAAAGCCTATTATATTTTACAACACGTTCGCCTCTTGAAGGGGCACCAAATTTAACAAATTCACTTTGAACACCTACTCCAAAATCTGCAATAAACGTATCATTTGTTTCTCCTGACCTATGTGAAACTATGCAAACAATATTATTTTTCTTTGCGGTAGAAACTACATCCATCGTTTCTGACACAGACCCTATCTGATTGGGTTTTATTATAATAGCACTACACGCCTTATCTTTTATTGCTTTTTTAAGTTTTAATTTATTTGTAACCAAGAAGTCATCACCAGCAACATACGTATTTTCGGTAACTATACTATTAAATTTTATCCAACTTTTATCATCGTCTTCTTGCAAAGGATCTTCAATAATTAAAAATGGATATTGAGAAATTAATTTTTTTAACATATTTATATATTCATCTTTTGATAGGGGATTAGGCAAATTTTTTATAATATATCTCTGATCTTTATAAAAATTTGACGCAGCTATATCAAGGCCAAAGAAAATATCTGTACCTAATTTTAAATATTTTCTTTTTATTGTTTCTTCCAACACCTCTAATGCGTCTTCGTTTGATTTTAAATTTGGAGCATAGCCACCCTCTTCACCCACAGATACGTTTGCGTTTCTATAAAGCAAAACCCTTTTTAATTCATGAAATAATTCTACTCCTATTCTGTATGCGTCTGAGAATAAATTTGATGAAGATGGAATTATTTGAAATTCTTGAAATTCTAAATTATTATTTGCATGCCTTCCTCCATTTATTACGTTAAATATTGGAGATGGTATTTTTGAAATAGATAGTGGCTCTCCAGTTTGACTGTTAAATAAAAAATTAATATATTTAAACAAAGGTAGATTTTTAGACTTTGCACCAGCTTTTACTACAAGTTGAGAAATCGTAAGAATAGTATTTGCTCCAAATTTTTCTTTATTTTTTGTTCCATCAGCTTCAATTAACCACTTATCTATTTCTGCTTGTTTAAACACAGATACACCTTTAAGCTTTGGACCAATTACGTTATTTATCAATTCAATAGCTTTTAAAACTCCTTTTCCATCATATCTAGAAATGTCATTATCTCTAAGTTCAACCGCTTCACGTTTCCCTCTAGACGTACCTGCAGGAATTGAAGTTTTTACTTGTTCTCCTGTTTCTAGTTCCAGTATTCCCTGTATTGTTGGAATTCCTCTGGAATCAATAATTTCATGAGAAAATATTTTTTTAATGTTTGACATTTTTATGTTTCAAATTAAACTTCATTAAGAAAACTTATTGCTATGCCTTTTTTCAATATTAAAAATTAACTCTCTTGTTCCCTCAATTGCATCAGGATTAACAGAGACACTGGTAATACCTGATTCAATAAGCCTTTGAACTAAATCTGGATAATCAGAGGCTGCTTGTCCACATATACTGCTTTCTATATTATATTCAGAGCATTTGTTTATAACTGATTCCATTAAATTTACAACTGGTGTTACTCTTTCATCATATAAATCTGCAACGTTTTCATTATCTCTATCTAAGCCAAGAATCATCATGGTTAAATCATTTGTTCCGATTGAAATACCATCTATACCAATTTTTAAGTATTCTTCTATTTCAAGTGCTACTGACGGAACTTCAACCATTATGTGTAATTTAAAACCTGATAGCTCATACATTCCCTCTGCTTCTAAAATATCTTTAACTTTAATTAATTCCCAAGGCCGTCTTAAAAAAGGAATCATTAAGTGTATGTTTGTATTTTTTTTATTCCAAACTTTTTTTAGAGCCTCTAGCTCCAATTTAAAAACTTCTGGATTTCTTATATATCTTATTGCTCCTCTGAACCCTAACATAGGATTTTCTTCTTTTTGTTCATAATTTTCTCCACCTTTTAAATGTCTATATTCATTTGTTTTAAAATCAGTAGCCCTATAAATTACAGGTCTTGGATAAAAAGCTTTAGCAAATTCTGTTAATTCATCTGAAAGCTTATTTATAAAATTGTTTTCTTTTTTTTGCTTAATAAACTGCATTGGATGAGTTCCAATATTTGCAATAATAAATTCTGCTCTTAAAAGTCCAATTCCATCAACGTCTCGCATACTAACCTCTTTTGCTTGAGAAGGATCTGACAGATTAACATAAACTCGAGTTAAGGTTTTTAATTTTTTAGTTTTTTTTGGGATATCATCTTTTAACTTTTTATTTTCTATACCTTTTATTTCATTTTTTTTAATTTTATATATAACCCCTTCTATGCCATTTACCTTAACTGCCATACCTTCTTTTAATAAAATTGTGGCTCTTTTAACTCCTACTATTGCTGGAATTCCAAGTTCTCTTGATACAATGGCAGCGTGAGATGTCCTACCGCCTTTTTCTGTAATAATAGCTGAAGCTTTTTTCATAGCTTGAACATAGTCAGGATTTGTTTGAGGAGCTACCAAAACATCACCTACCTGAACCCTTGAAATTTCTTTTGGAGATTTTATTATAACCACCTTACCAGCAGATATGCCTGGTGAAGCAGGGTCACCAGTAGCTAAAATTTTATTATTATCTTCATTAAATTCTTGTAATTTCGTATAATTTTTTTCGTCTTTTTTTAATTTTTTTTCATCTTTTACTTTTTTAAGCGTTGTAATAGGACGCGTTTGAATAATAAATAAATTGTTATTCTCAAATGCCCATTCTATGTCTTGTGGGAAAAAATAATGTTTTTCAATATCTTTTATAATTAAAGCTGTTTTTAATATTTCTTCATCTGTTAATTTTTGTTGTTTCCCTTGCTTTTCTTTTAGCCTAATCTCTTTATTAACTTTATTTACCTTTTTTAACATTAGTTTTTGAAATTCAATCGTTTTTTGTAATATCGATAACGATTTTTTACTTACTTCATATTGATCAGGTGTTACAATCCCTTGAACTATGTATTCTCCAAGTCCAAAGATGGCTTCTATAATCAAAGAGTCTTTATTCCCGGAAATTGGATCAACTGTAAAGGCAATTCCTGATTTTTCTGATTGCACCATTCTTTGAACAACTACTGCCATTCCCAGTCCCTTTTCACTTATACCTTGTTGTTTTCTATAATACATCGATCTTTCTGTATAAAGTGAAGCCCAACATTCTCTTACTTTATGTATTAAATCAGTTTCACCCTTAACATTTAAAAATGTATCTTGCTGACCTGCGAATGACGCTGTTGGACTATCTTCTGAAGTTGCTGATGATCTTACAGCAATATAAGGTAACTTATAAACTGATTTTAATTTTAATGCTCCTGATTTAATAAACCCTACGTGTTTTTTTAAATATGTTTCTTCCATATGGTTGAGGTTATGATAATAGTCAGCTATTTTATGAATTATTTTTTTTGGTATTTCAGAAGATAAAATTATTTTTCGAATAGAAGAAGCAGCTTCTTTTAATTCTTGAGAGCTTTCATAATTTAATGTTTTAAAAAAAGGTTGTATTTTTTTATCCAAAGAATTTAGTTCTACAAAATATCTAAATGCTTCTGAAGTTACTATAAATCCATAAGGAATAGGAAATTGCGCCTGAACCATTTCTCCTAAATTCGCACCTTTTCCACCAACTCTAATAACATCGTCTTTATCTACTTCACTAAACCATAAAACATCCTTTTGTCTCATAAATTTAAGTGTAGATTGAATACAATTTTATTTCAAGCGATAGCAAAAATAAACCTATCAAAGAAGCTCGATACGAAATTATTTTCTTAGTTGGAGCCGCTTCGCATTCGCGAAGTCCAAAATCGAAAAGTAATTTGTATTTTCGCTTCTTATCTTTTTTTTGACGGGTGGCAAGAGAGGAAGGGAAACTCTTGATCCCACTTCGCCCTTCGGGCTTCGAGGGGCGAGCAGGACCCGTCAAAAATATATGTGCCGAGTTTTTTTAAATAAACTTTTCTTATAACCTTATATCTTGACTTTAGCCATATGTTTTATTAAAATTCCTATTAGATGCAATATAAGCTCGCATAGGGCATTATTGGAAGCACACATAGGAACTGCTATCCTAACAGCCTCGCGTAAAATTAATAATAGCAGTAGGTAATTGACTAAAAGTTGAGTAGTAGCTCAATTTAAAATCAATCTTTTATTTGTGTCTAAAGCACTTTAAAATGGGCTCGTAGTTTTCCGACGTTTTGACAAAATCAAAAGTCGGAATCCCGACTTTACGTCGGGACAGTAGCTCTAAAATTAAGGGCTCGTAGTTCAGTCGGCTAGAACATCTCATTTGCAATGAGAAGGTCACCGGTTCGATTCCGGTCGAGTCCACTCGCACTTTGACAATTTGAGTAGGTAATAAAAGAAATTATTTTAACCCCAAAAAAGTTGAATTTTTTTCAACAATGTGGGGTTGACTAATAAAAGAGATGGAAGAATCAAGGCTATTGGTGGATGCCTAGGTAGTTTGAGCCTATGAAGGACGCGTGGTAAAGCGCGAAAACAACGGTAAGTTCTTATCCAAACGTTATAACCGTTGGTTTCCGAATGGAGTAATCCACTTCGATGTAAGTCGAAGTAACCTACGCTTTGCGTAGGTAGGGAACCTGGAGAACTGAAACATCTAATTATCCAGAGGAAAAGAAATCTAAGAGATTCCGTAAGTAGCGGCGAGCGAAATCGGAATAGCCCAAACCAGGTACCGTATGGTACCTGGGGTTGCGGGACTATCTGTGGGAGTATTTTTGATAAAAGAATGATTTGGAAAAATCAGTCATAGAGAGTGATAACCTCGTATTTAAAATTAAAAATACCTCTGATAGTATCCCAAGTACCACGAGACACGGAAAACCTTGTGGGAAGCTGGGTCGGTCACGATCCAAGGCTAAATACTCAAACTAACCGATAGTGAACTAGTACCGTGAGGGAAAGTTTAAAAGTACCCCAGAAGGGGAGTGAAATAGTACCTGAAACCAATAGCTAACAAGCAGGTAAAGCTTGTGCTTCGCACAAGAAATTCGAAGCACGAATACCGAAGCACGAAGCAAATTCTAAATATAAAATCTCAAAATACAAATAAACCTTAAGCATAAAATCCTAAATTTAAAATTTGGAATTTATAATTTATTTGTTATTTGCAATTTATAATTTGTGACTTGTTTCGTATTTCGGATTTAGAAATTCGAGTTTCTTGCGCGGAGTGCGAGTGATACCGTGCCTATTGAAGAATGAGTCAGTGAGTGTACGTTTAGTGTTTGTTTAACCATTTTAATATGGGAAGGCACAGCGAAAGCGAGTCCTAATAGGGCGATTTTACACTAGGCGTACGACCCGAAACCAGGTGATCTAACCATGAACAGGGTGAACTTCGTCGAAAGACGTGAGGAAGGCCCGCACCCGTAGCCGGTGTAACGGCTTGGGATGATTTGTGGTTAGTGGTTATATGCCAATCGAACCTGGAGATAGCTGGTTCTCCCCGAAATATATTTAGGTATAGCCTTTTGTTTTAATCTGTGGGGTAGAGCGACTAGATGGTTTTGGGAGCTTTTAGTGACCAAAATCAACTAAACTCCGAATACGCAGAAGTACAACAAAGGAGTCAGTCCTGCCGGGATAAGCCGGTGCGGACTAAAGGGAAACAGCCCAGATTCTCATCTAAGGTTCTAAAATGATTATTAAGTGGAAAAGGCCGTTTGTTTTCTACTACAGCAGGGAGGTTGGCTTAGAAGCAGCTATCCTTCAAAGAGTGCGTAACAGCTCACCTGAATAGTCCCGCTTTGCGGGGAGGAAGACAGGCGCCGAAAATGAACAGAGCTAAATAATCTACCGAAGATAGAACGTCGAGCTTAGCTCGATGGGTAGGGGAGCGTCCTGAAGACAACGAAGCAGAAGTGTAAACAACTGTGAAGTTTTCAGGAGTGAGAATGCTGACATGAGTAGTGATTCTCCCGATGAAAATTCGGGATGCCGAAAACCCAAGGTTTCCGAAGCAATGTTAATCAACTTCGGGTTAGTCGGATCTAAGGAGGCTCCGTTTGGTGCCTCCGATGTACAAACCGTTAATATTCGGTTACCATTTTATAAGCGTTTTACTTAAGAGTTTGACAAAATTTGATAACCAGAGCTATCTATATGATAGTTTAAGTAACAAGTCTTTTAGGCAAGTTACAAATACAAGTCTGACGCAAGTCGGGCGAGTCTGTCGACTTAAGTTTTCCAGAAAAGAATTTTTAAGGAGTTTGTAAAATGTCCGTACTGCAAACCAACACAGGTGGGTTGGTCGAGTAGACTAAGGCATACGAGTAATGATAGTTCAAGGAACTCGGCAAAAAAGCTGAGCGTAAGTTAGCGATGTGCTCCGCCACGTTTACGTGGCCACAGCAAAAGTTTATCAACCGACTGTTTACCAAAAACACAGGTTCCTGCTAACCAGAAATGGGATGTATAGGAGCTGAGGCCTGTCCAGTACTGGTAGGTTAACCATTGAGGCTGAAGTCCGATTTATCGGATAAGGTTTTGATGTAAGCTCCAGTGAACGACAGCTCTAACCCTGAGAGTTCTAAGGTAGCGTAACCCCTTGCCGGGTAAGTTCCGGCCTGCATGAAAGGTTTAACGAGTTGATAACTGTCTTGAACTGTTGCTCGACGAAATTGAAATGGCTGTGAAGATGCGGCCTACCTACACCAGGACAAAAAGACCCCGGGAGCTTTACTGAAGTTTGATATTGAAGATTGACTTTTAATTGTTTAGCGTAGGAGGGAGTCCCGACGTTACGTCGGGACGTCAATGAAACACCTCTCTTTAAAATCCAAGAATCTAACCTCGACGTAAGTTAAGAGACAGTGTTAGACGGTCAGTTTAACTGGGGCGGTTTCCTCCAAAAAAGTAACGGAGGAGTACAAAGGTCAGCTTCTTACGGATGGAAATCGTAAGTCAAGTATAAACGCATAAGCTGGCTTAACTGCGAGGACTACAATCCGAGCAGATGCGAAAGCAGGTGTTAATGATCCCCGAATCCGCTGTGATTACGGATCGGGCTTAACGGATAAAAGCTACCCCGGGGATAACAGGCTAGTCGCCTCCAAGAGTTCATATCGACGAGGCGGTTCGGCACCTCGATGTCGGCTCAACGTATCCTGGAGCTGAAGTTGGTTCCAAGGGTCGGGCTGTTCGCCCGTTAAAACGTTACGCGAGCTGGGTTCAGAACGTCGTGAGACAGTTCGGTCTCTATCCGGTGTAGGCGCTTAGATTTTTGAGAGGGCTCTTCCTCAGTACGAGAGGACCAGGAAGAAAAGATCCCTGGTATACCAGTTGTCTCTACAGAGGCATCGCTGGGTAGCTATATCTTTATTTGATAAGCACTGAATGCATATCAAGTGCGAAGCTTACCTCAAGATTAGAAATCTATATTAGGTCCCTTGAATAACACAAGGTTGATAGGCTTTAGGTGTAAGTGTAGTAATATATTAAGCCAAGAAGTACTAATGACCAATCTTCCATCTCTTTAATTAGTCAACATAGCTATTAGCGAAAGCTAATAGCTAAAATTCTAAATAATAAATTACAATCTTCAAATAAATCTAAAATATTAAACATTTTAAATTTAAAATTTAAAACTTTATATCTATTTGTTATTTGGATTTTAAAATTTGTAATTTACCCTTAATACTTGATACTGAATACTCAATACTGCATACTATTTATATGATTGTATTGGGAATTGATTCAGGTGTAGAAAAAACCGGCTTTTCAATTTTTGAAAAAAAAGTAAGTAGCTCAAGCAACTTTGCATTATTAAATTCTGGTTTAATTAAAACATCAATTAAACATACAAGAGATAAAAGACTGCAGGCTATTTATAAAGAACTACTTAAGATAGTAAAACTTTATAAACCTGAAATTATGGTCTTAGAACAGCTTTTTTTCTTTACCAACCAAAAAACAGCAATTCAAGTAAGTCAAGCACAGGGAATTTGTCTACTACTTGCTGCGCAAAACAATATTAAGGTAGAATATCTAACGCCTCTTCAAATAAAACAAATTGTTACAGGTTATGGAAAAGCAGATAAAAAAGCAATACAAAAAATGATAGAGCTTACTTTAAAAACTTCAAAACCAATCAAACAAGATGATGAGGCAGATGCGATCGCCTGTGGAATGGCGTATTGTTTAATTAATAAAAACCTTATTTAAAATATGAAAAAAGTAATCTTAATTATTCTTGACGGATATGGAATTTCTGAAAGCCAAGAAGGAAATCCTATTAAATTAGTAAAGCCTCAAAATTTAAATTATTTAAAAGAAAATTATCCATATTGTCAATTAAGCGCTTCTGGTGAAGCTGTTGGATTACCCATAGGTGAACCAGGCAATAGCGAAACTGGACATATGAATCTTGGAGCAGGAAAAGTTGTATTGCAAAATCTTTTAAAAATAAATAAAAGTATTGATAATAATAGTTTTTTTGAAAATCAAATTTTAAAAAAGACAATCGTTCATGTAAACGAATATCAAAGCAATATTCATTTAATGGGGCTTATTGGAAACGGGAATGTACACTCTAGTTTAAAACACTTATATGCGTTATTGAAATTTTATAAACAAAACAGTTTAAAACAAGTTTATTTACATTTATTTACAGACGGTCGAGATTCTCCACCAAAATCAGCTTTAGAAACCATAAAACAAATTACACAAGAAATTGAAAACATAGGTATTGGAAAAATCGTATCTATTATGGGGAGATATTATGCTATGGATAGAGACTTTAGATGGCAAAGAACTGAAAAAGCATATAAATGTTTAACCGAAGGATCAGATAATATAAAAATTTCCGCAGAAGAAGCTATTCAACAATCTTACGACAAAAGAATATTAGATGAATTTATTGAACCAGTAAATATAAAAGACGAAACAAATAATATTCATTTAATTAAAAATAACGACGCAGTAGTATTTATTAATTTTAGAATCGATAGACCGCGCCAACTTACTAAAGCTTTTGTTTTAGAAAACTTTGAAAAAACTGCTAATGAAATCAGTTCTTTCAAACCTGAACAAATTCCATTCCAAAGAAAAATAAAGTTAACCAATCTTTACTTCGTTACCATGACCCAATATCAAAAAGGGTTATCTGTAAATATAGCTTTTCCTTCATTTCCACTTACTTCAACTGTAGGTGAAATAATTTCTAAAAATAACTTGAGACAATTGAGACTTACAGAATCAGAAAAAGAAAGAATGGTTACTTATTATTTTAATGGACAAAACGAAAATCCATATAACAATGAATTTCGAATCATAATTCCTTCTCCAAAAGTTGCTACATATGATAAAAAGCCAGAAATGTCAGCATTTGAAATCACAAATGCATTAATAGAGGAGATAAAAACTCAAAAAAATAATTTTATCTTAGTTAATTTTGCTAATACTGATATGGTAGGACATACAGGAATAATGGACGCATGTAAAATCGCAATAAAAACCATTGATGAATGTATTGAAAAAATTGTAAAAGAATCTCTCCAAAACAATTATTCGCTGTTGATAACTGCAGATCATGGCAATATTGAGCAAAAAATTAATCCTCAAACCAAGCTAGTTTCAACTCAACATACCTCAAACCCTGTCCCGTTCTTTTTTATAGATAATGATTTTAAAAACAAAACACTTAATATTAAAGACTGTAAACTTGCAGATGTAGGCACAACAATCCTTCACCTATTAGGGTTAGAAATACCAGACGAAATGAATGGTAAGAATCTATTAGGATAGTATTCTGTATACCGTATACTGTATACAGTATTTTGTATACTAGTTTGCGCCAATTCGACCTATTATTTTTGAAGCATAATAAGCTCCTCTTCTCATTGATTTTTTAATATCTTCTGTCTTTAAATATTGCGATATAAAACCCGCCGTATATGCATCGCCAGCCCCTGTAGTATCAATAATTTTTTTTGGTTTAATTGCTCGATAATAGTAAATATTATTTTCAAAATATGCATAGCTTCCATTTTCAGCATCTGTTATTACAAGTAATTTTTGTTTTAAATCGGGAATCAGTTTTAAAAGGTTTGATTTTAAATTTAAACCCTTTGGATTTTTTTTAACTAACTCTGAAAATTCATACCTATTCATAATTAACACATCTGTAAATGTGATTAGTTTAATTAAATCTTTTTTATTTTTTTTCAAATCTGAACTACCTAGATTAAGAAAAGTAATTATGTTATGTTTTTTAAGGTAGAACAATAATTTAATTCTTTCTTTTAAGGGCACATCTGGTAAATTTCCAAGATATACACTTCGAGTATTCTTTAACTTCTTAAGCAATTGATTATTTATTAACAAATCTTGCTTAGGTGTTTCATAATTAATTATTGTTCTTGAACCATCTTTTTTTAGAAATATTACAGATAAGTTTAAGTGTTGCTGTTTAAACAGAATCATCTTTAATGATACTTTTTTTAATTTCAGTTTATGCAAAATTGCTTTTCTAAATTCATTATTTCCAACAACGCCACATATGGCACTTTTAATTCTATTTTTTCTAACACCTATCGCAACATTTGTAGCTCCTCCTCCTACAAAGTGATAGTAATCTTCTACAAAATACTTTCCTCCAATCGCAAGATAAAACCTTTTTCCTTTAGTGGTCAAGTTATTAGCGTCAAAATATAAATCAGAAGTTACGTTCCCAAAAGTTATCAAGTCATACATAATATTATTTTATACGAAAAAATTAAATTTAGTTAAAACTTGGTAAAATAGTTAAGTGATAACTATTATATGTGGAGAAGACACTTCGTCTTCAAGACATTATTATGCAGATAAAATTAACGGGTTTAAAGAAAAGGGTTTAAGTGTCGAAAACTTAACTCCTGATCAACTAAAAAGCTTAAAAGGAGGCTTTATAGATAAAACGCTTTTTGGCTCAACAACAGCCTATGTTTGCCAAAATGCAGTTAAATTCTATTCGCGCAAAAAAAAAGACCTAAACGACTTATTAAATAATCTTTCTAAGGAAAAAGATTTGATTTTGCTATTATGGGAAGGCGGTTTGTCAAAAAGAAACCTTGGAATTACGTCAAATATAGTGTATAAAGAATTTCGTCCTGAAAAAAATATTTTTAAGTTACTTGAATCGTGCTATCCGAAAAATATCAATCAGTTTATATTCACTTTAAATAGTATAAAAAATAAAAATAATGATTTTTTCGTTTTGCTTATGCTGATACGCCATATTAAGAAATTAATACTATATCAATTAGGGGATAAGCCTAAAAATCTTCAAATGTGGCAAGAAAATAAACTTAATTATCAACAAAAATATTGGGATAAAGATAAGCTTTTAGCTTATTATGACAAGCTTATTCAAATAGATCCTTTAATTAAAAGAGGAAGCAGTCCATATAATATTTTTAAATATATAGAGATAGTCAGTAGCTATTACCTATAAAGGCCGATATAGCGGTCTAAACCTTTCAAAAAACAATAAATTAGCTATTAATTCGGCCTGCTACAACAAGCTAAATCGTATCCTCATACTGATTAGCAAACAATAGATATGTCTGATAACGTTACTATAAGGTAAAATAAAAGATATGTATATTTTTCAAACTTATAGCCTTATTAAAAACATTTTATATTTTTGTATCAGTCTAAATGCGTTCTTTACTTAAATTTAATGTGTTTTACTCAGTCTGCTACAACAAGACAATCTAAAACCTATTTTCCGTTAGCAAAATCATCAATTATGTGCTACTCTGACTATAGGTTATTTATTTGTAAAAAATATTATTATAATTCAACTGAAATCACTAACTATTGTATTATTACAATCTTTAAAATATCATTAGTAAATGCAGATCAATAAAAAAATATTCAAAGCATATGATATAAGGGGTATCTACCCAACTGAAATAAATGAAGAAAATTTCAAAATAATTATTGCTTCTATTTACGATTTCTTAAAAAAAGACTTAAAAAAAGAAATTTTGACCATTGCTTTAGGCAGAGATATGAGAATTTCCGCGCCTTCGTTATTTAAAGTTGCCAAATCTACTTTAGAACGCCGCGGAGCCTCAATAATTGATATAGGATTAGTTTCTACACCCACGTTTTACTATGCAGTTAAAAAATATGGTTATGATGCAGGAATTCAAATTAGTGCTTCACATAATCCTAAAGACTATACAGGATTAAAAATAGTAAAAAGAGTTGGTGAGAAAATTGTCAAAATAGGCCAACCAACCGGTATGGAAGAAATAAAACAAAACGCAATTTCAGGAAACATTCTAGAAGAAAATAAGAAGGGTGAATTAACAATAAATGAAACTGTCTTAAAAAATGAAGTAAAAGACATTATTGAAGAACAAGGTGTTCAAGAAATTAAAAATCTTAAAGTAGCAGCTGATCCAGCTAATGCAATGGGAGCCTTATATCTTGATGAGCTTTTTAAGCATCTTCCTTGTGAGCTAGTTAAAATAAATTTTGAGCTTGATGGAACATTTCCATCTCACCAACCAGATCCTTTACAGTTTGATACTTTAAAAGACTTGCAAAAAAAAGTTATTGATGAAAAAGCAAATCTGGGTATCGCTCCTGATGGCGATGGTGACAGAGTTTTTTTTATAGATGAAAAAGGAGAGATAATACCTGCTACTTTAATTACATCTCTTATTGCAAATGAGATATTAACGAATAACTCCCAAGAAAAAATAATAGTTGATATAAGATATACCAATAACGTAAAAAGCGTATGTAAAAAAAACAATGCAAAACTTTTAATTAGTAAAGTAGGACACGCATTAATAACGCAACAATTAAATAAAGAGAATGCCGCGTTCGCTGGAGAATCTTCTGGACATTTCTATTTTAGACAAAGTGGAGGAGCTGAAAGTTCTCTAAGGGTTATTTTAATGCTTCTTAAAATAATCAGCAGGGGAAATAAAACAATATCACAAATTCTAGAAAAATATAAAGCCTCTATTGAATCTGGTGAAATAAATTTTGTACTTGATGAATCAATAGACTCTAAAGCTGTTTTAAAATCTTTTGAAGAATTGTTCTCAAAAGGCTCTATTTCTAGACTAGATGGCGTTGCGATAGATTTTGATGACTGGAGATTAAGTTTAAGAACTTCTAATACCGAGCCTTTAATACGATTAAATGTTGAAGCAGATACTAAAGAAATACTTGATAAAAATCTTAAAACCATTCTAAATAAAATGAGTGAATTTAAAGCAAAAAGAAAATAACATTCGATTCATAAAACGAACTTGTGATATATAATAGGCTATGCAAGACGCAGATTCAGATACTCACATTAAGCTTTCTAGATTTACAAAAGCTTTAGTAGAAAATTTTAATGTAATAAAAAGGGGGAACACTCTCACAGAGGGCAATAAAATTACAGTATCACCTACTGTATCACTATTTGCCCTTGCGTATGAAAAGTTTCGAAACATTCTTCAATACCAAGAAGAAAGCGTAATAAGAAGATCTGCTATCGAGCGAATATTAATAAGAAGGTTATCCATAAATCCAACTGGTAAAAATGAAGCAGAAAATCTTATTAGAGAACTTCTTTGGGCTAGATATTTTCCAAATGAAAGTTTAAATCAGAGTGATATAAATAATGTTCAAAACGTTTTAGATAAATATCAACTTCTAAAAAAAGAAGTGATCGTGGGTAGAGCTGATACTAAAAAAGGGTTTTACTCATCATTTATTTTTGACTTGATGACTTGTGATATTGAAGAGACCTTAGCTCCACAAGATTCAAAACAAAGTTCTTTATTTACATTTTATATATTTCAGGTTTTGAAAGATAAGTTAAAAATAGAAAGTATTGACGAAAATACAAAAAATTCATATTTCTTTTTAGCTATTGATAAATATTTTAATAAGGGTGATATGCCTTATTTGAGATATCATCTTTTTTCTCTATATAACGAAAAAATTTCTACATTATCAGTAGAAGAAATAAGAAAATATTCTGAAAAATTTATAGAAAATGTGAATTCTGTAGAAAAGTTAGTAAAAAGCATATTGGTAGAAAGAATGGGTCGATTTGTAAAAAATCATATACCTCCTTTTAGGATTTTGTTTGAACTTTTTAAAAAGAAAGGAAATAATATAGAAAAAGTATTAGAAGATGAAAATACTTTATGGATTGAGGTAGAAAAAATTTGTAGAGAGAAATATGAATATGTAACTAACAGATTAAACCATCTTGCCTTTAAAGCAATAATCTATATTTTTCTTACAAAAATGCTAATAGCATTTTTAGCAGAATATCCTTTATCTCTTTATTTATATGGAGGAATAAACTACCTTGCACTTACAATAAATACATTATTTCCACCACTTCTTATGTTTATATTAATCGGTCTTACAAAAACACCAGATGAAGAAAACACAAAACGATTGTTCGACAGAATCAAAGATATAGTTGATGCAGACAAAACGTTTGAAACTACAATGTCTTTTATAACTAAAAACGCAAAACCAAGAAGGCCAGCTTTAATATTTGGATTTACAATCTTTTATACTTTTACATTTTTTATAACATTTCTACTTATATATCTCTCATTAAACTTTTTAGGATTTAATGTAATTAGTCAAATTATATTTTTACTATTCATAAGTTTAGTAAGCTACTTTGCATATAGAATTAGAAAAATAGCAAAACAATATACTTTAAGGGAAAATGAGAGTATTTTCCGACCTTTTTTTGATATCTTCTTTATGCCAATTCTTTCTTTTGGTCAATTTTTAAGTAGGGGACTCGCAAAGCTTAATTTCTTTACCGCATTTTTTGATTTTATAATAGAAGCTCCTTTTAAATTAGTTTTTGAAGTAGTTGAAGAATGGATATCGTTTGTCAGATCTAAGCGAGATGAAATAGAATGAATTTAATTATCGAAATAGTTTATGCTTGCTTTTACTCTTAGATCATCTAATAGTTTTTGCACTTTAGAATTAAGTTCTTTTTGTTTTAATTGCTCAACAACAGATGCTCTAAGATCAGCTTCTGTAGTTTCTTCAGGATAAAAACTTCTGTTTTCTTCAATATACTTATTAATTTCATCCTCTGACACTTTAATATCTCCAGAAATAAGCTTATTCATAATTAATTGCAATTTAACTTGCTTTAGAAAAGTTTTATAAGTTATGTTTTGTTGTTTTAATATGTCTTCTAATTTTTGAGTTCCTGCTTCAAAAGACTTTCGTATCTTTTCTACTTCTTTATCAAGCTCTTCTTTAGAAATATTTACTTTTTTATTTTTAGCTTCTTGTAAAATCAGCCCTTGTGAAATAAGTGAGTCTACAGCTTGATTTTTTCCTTGTGATTCAAGCTCTTTGACAAGTGCCCATCTTGTAACAGGTCGACCATTTACGGTAGCGACAACAAATTGAGATTTATATGAATATAAAAGACCTATGATCAATAATGCGCCAAGAATATATTGTAATTTATAATCTATAAATTTCTGAAATTTCTTGGATTTAGGTTTACCAGTTATAAACATCCTAAAATTATAGCACAAAAATTTTATTTATTTGAAAGATTATTTTTGATATATATAAGTATAAGTAGAAGAAATAAAAGGCTTAACCATATTTTTATACTATTTTGTTTCTTTTGGTCTTGTGTTTTAGTGCCTAAAACTTCTTGCTTATTTTTTTCTTCTTTAATATTTGCCTCTTTAGTTGCAACACCCAAAACTCCTTCTGCAAATCCTGCGGCTGGACCTGCTATAAATACTCCAGTTGGGCTAGCAGATATTTCATTTGAATAGTCTCCTGGCTCACAACCGTTTCCAGCTCTTACCTTAAAGTAATAAGTTGCTCCTCTTCCTGATAAACCGCTTATTGTATAGCTTGTTGTTCCTTTTCCACCAACATTTGGATTTCCATATGTTTGTCCACCAGCAGATGTTCCATAGGAAACAAGATAGTAAGAAACAGGATCAGA
>JBDRCK010000038.1:0-2629 GCA_043821785.1 bacterium
AGATCATATTCTCGCTCAAGTCTTTCCCTTACAACATCAGCATGCAGAAGCCCTAAAAAGCCTACTCTAAACCCTGCACCAAGAGCTTTACTGTATATTGAAGAAAATTCTAGAGCAGAATCATTCAAATAAAGCTTTTCTAAAGCCTTCTTTAAGTTTAAATAATTATTTGGATCAACTGTAAATACAGATGCAAATACCATAGGGCTTATTCTTTTATATCCAGGCAGAGGTTTATCTAATTTAAGATCAAGCAGTGAATCTCCAACTCGTATCTTATGAATATCTTTTAGATTTGTAACCACGTATCCAATCTCACCATCGTCTAACGAACCTTTTATAGTTAATTCTGGATGAAAAGTTCCAACCTCATTAACCGTGAACTCATTACTAGCAGATCCTACTTTTAATTTTTGTGCTTTTTTAATCGATCCTGAAAATATTCGAACAAAAGCTATAACTCCTTTGTGAGAATCATAATAAGAATCAAATATCAAAGCCTTTGTTAAAATATCTGTAGACTGAACAGGTGGGGGAATTTTGGTTACAATAGCCTCAAGAATTGCCTTTACCCCTGCGCCTGTTTTGGCAGATATTTCAAAAATTTCATTTTCATCTATTCCTAAAAAATTAACAATGCTCTTTTTTGTCATTTCAACATCGGCACTTGGCAAATCTATCTTGTTTACAACAGGAATTATTACAAGATTCTTATCAATTGCTTTATAAGCATTTGACACAGTTTGCGCTTGAATACCTTGCGTTGCATCAACTAAAAGTATCACGCCCTCCACACAAGAAAGAGTCCTATCAACCTCATATGTAAAATCAACGTGTCCCGGAGTATCAATCAAGTTCAGAATAAATTCTGAACTTGCAATTTCTAATCTCGAATCTCTAAATTCTAAAATGTTTGGTGTTTGTAAGTTTGAATTTTGAGATTGTTTAGAGATTAGATTTTCGGGTTTAGAGTTTTTATACATCATCCTAACCGGCGCTAATTTAATCGTTATCCCACGCTCCCGAGAAATAGGATTTCTATCAAGCATCTGCTCATCATGCTTACCCTTTATAGTCCCTGTAAGCTCAAGTAATCGATCAGCTAGAGTTGATTTACCATGATCTACATGCGCGATAATTGCAAAATTCCTAATATTTTTTAGCATAGAGCTTATTTTACACGTAAAAAATAAATAATAAATCTAAAGCAACAAATCACAGATAAATTAAAAGCAATAAGCAATAAATATAAAATCTAGGAGTTTAAATAGATTGCCGCAATAATTTTAATCAATTGTCTACTTTCATCTAATAGACTTTCTATTTCTTTTATGTGTTTTTCGTTAGAATCCATTAAAAGTTCTAACCAATAAATTGTTTCTCTGGCCTCTTTTCTTGCTATTCTAATTTTGTTTTTAAAGTCTTTTTTAGTATCCGTTTCGTTTGCTTCTCTGTAATTTGCTCCTATTGACGTTCCTGATCGAATTAATTGATCAACTAATCTTTTATTTACAGAATTAAATGGAAGCTTTTTACATAGGTTAATTAAGCTTAAAGAGAATATTTTTGTTCTTTCTTCTAAATCATAGTTTGTCATTTTATATTTAAGATTTAAGATTTATCTGTTATTTGTTATTTATTATTTGTTATTTTTAATTAATTGTCTACAGATTATATTCAACATAGCGAACTCTTTAAACCCTTTCAACTCTTCCCTAATTTTGCTAAACTTATTCCTTATGTCTAAAATATTAGTAACTGGTGCCTTTGGTCAAATTGGTACAGAGCTTACACCAACTTTGCAAAAAAAATATGGCAAAGAAAATGTTGTTGCTTTAGGTCATAAAAATATACCTGAAAAATTTGATGGAGTAGTAGAGCGGGCAGATATAAATGATGAAAATAAGCTAAAAGGGCTTGTTGAAAAGTATGATATAACTGAAATTTACCATCTTGTATCGCTTCTTTCTGTTGGAGGAGAAGCAAACCCAGATTTATGCTGGCAAGTCAATATGGGCGGTTTGAAAAAAATTCTTGATCTTGTAAGGCACAATGAACTTAGACTATTTTGGCCATCTTCAATCGCAGCATTTGGACCAACTACTCCAAAAGACGCTCCTCAATCTACAATTCTTGAACCAACCACAATCTATGGAGTTACAAAAGTATCAGGAGAACTTCTTTGTCAATACTATTTCCTCAAATATGGAGTAGATGTGAGGTCGGTAAGATATCCAGGTATTGTTAGTTGGAAAACCCCACCAAGCCAAGGAACATCTGAATATTCTATAGCAATGTTCTATGAAGGTTTAAATAAGGGTAAATATGAGTGTTTTTTAGGGGAAGAAACCCGTATTCCTATGATGTATGTCAATGATGCGGTTAAAGCTACTCTTGAGATTATGGATGCTGATCAATCTCAAATAAAAATAAGAACTTCTTATAATGTCTCTGCTTTAAGTTTTTCTGCAAAAGAGCTTGAAGAAGAAATAAAAAAACATATTCCACTAGAGGTTGCTTATAAGCCTGATGAAAGACAAAAAATTGCTGATTCATGGCCAAATTCACTAGACGACAAAGAGGCTCGATCTGATTGGGGATGGAAGCCTGATTTTGAACTTCCACAACT
>JBDRCK010000039.1:0-2949 GCA_043821785.1 bacterium
AGTTAAATTTGATAAATCAACTAGTAGCATAAAATGGTCAACAGTATTTAAAATGGCTTGGGATACTTTAGCAGTTTTTTATAGGCTTCAAATTTTACATTATTATGATGATAAAAATAAAAAGAATTGGATTTCAGAATAGATCTTTTTTACTCCATCTATTAATTCATAAAATGAAAAAAATTATTTTGTTTGTATTTTTACTATTGTTTCTTTTTTATCCTAAAAAAGTTTATGCGGAAGAAAATAATCAATTCGTAACTATAGTAAATCCTGTTAGGTTATCCAGTTACAATAAATATCCGGAGCAGAGTATTCTTTCGGAATATAGTGTTGTAAATAAATTAAATTTACCTGCAACCTGGCTATTAACCTATGATGTTCTAGACAGTCCCAATCTTGCATCTCTTTTTAAGAGTATGAATAAAGATCAAGAATTTGGGATTTTTCTTGAAGTCACAGAAAACTATTCAAAAAAAGCAGAAATTGTTTATAACAATACAGGCTTTTGGCACCATTCAAATTCAGTTTTTCTTTCTGGTTATACACAAGAAGAAAGAATTAAATTAATAGATACTGTTTTTGAAAAATTTAAAAAAAAGTTTGGGTTTTATCCTACCTCAGTTGGTTCTTGGTGGACAGATTCATATTCATTAAGTTATATGAAAGAAAAATACGGAATAACTGCAAATTTGGGTTGTTCTGATCAGTTTTCTACAGATGGTTACAAAATTTGGGGACAACCTTTTTCAATACCATTTTATCCAAGTAAATATCATGCAGGTATCCCCGCATCAGATGAAGCAGTAAAGTTGGGTATTGTAACAACTCTCTGGGCTCCAAGAGATCCTTTAAACGGATATTACAGTAGTCTTTTTAGTACACAAGATTATTTAGTAGCTGGAAATGAATTAGATACAGAATATTTTAAAAAATTAGTCAGTATTTATGCCAATAAAAATGATGATTCTTTTGGACAAATTACCATAGGATTGGAAGCTGATTTAGGTAAAGAAGTTTATAGTAAGGAATATTTTAATCAAGTTTCTTATATTAAGTCACTTTTGTTAAAAGGTGAAATTGAAGTATTAAACATGAGTAAGTTTTCTGAATGGTACAGAAATACTTATCCAAAGTTAACAGAAAGTTATTCTATTAAATCTAATGATTTACTTGGAACTAATAATATCGTCACTTGGTTTCAAAATTCTAAATATAGATTGTCTTATGAAGAGGATGGCTACGGACAAATAACAATAAGAGATTTTAGAGTTTATGACAAAAATTTTCAGGAGCCTTACTATATTTCTCCGAATAGAGGTTTTGATTTAAACATAAATATTCCTTCTGTTATCGATAAGGTTAATTATCCAAATGATGTTTGGGTTTTAGAAAAAGGAAGTAGTATTAGTTTTTTGGATGATAGAATTATCGTGAGAACAAATACAAAACTTCCTGAATTTATTAAAAAAAGTAAATATCTTGATATAAAGAAAATAAAGAACGAAATCCAAATAAGTTTTAAAGATTTTGGATATTCGAAAGACGGAAAAATAATAAAAGATTTTTCTATAGAGGCAAAACATGTTTTAAGATCCCCCAGAGCATTGTTTAGTGCAATTTTAAATAGGGAATGGGAACTTTTTAAGAAGGTAGATTATCTTATTCCTCAAGAGGAGATACATGCTTTGGAGTTTTTACACACACAACCTAATGGAAAAGTATTGGTATATGACAAAGAATGTTTACAGTGTTCATATTCTACTGAATTTAGACCTCCGGCGTTTTCTAATATTAAAAACTATATTAGGAAATTCTCAAATAAAAGAATTGTTTATAATTCTTCAATATTTGAGTTACTTACAAGAGAAGAGGGAAAACAAAAACTAAAAACTCTCAATATTAAATATATCTATCTTGTTAAATTTGAATATTATGAAGAAAAAATTCCTTACTCTCCAGGGGATTTGGGTATTGAAAAGATTTTTGAGAATGCAAATGCTGAAATTTGGAGAGTAAAATAACAATATGAATATTTTAGTACTATCTTGGCGTGACCCTAAACATCCTTTAGCAGGTGGTGCAGAGCAAGTTATGCATGAACATATGAAAGGATGGGTTAGGGCAGGACATAAAGTAACACTTTTTTCATCAAAGTTTAAAAATGCTTTAAAAAAAGAAAAGTTAGATGGAATAACAATTCTAAGAAAAGGGGATCAGTTTATTGGAGTTAAGGTTCAGGCTTTCTTTTTTTGGAAGGAAAACAAAGAAAAATTTGATTTAGTAGTTGATCAGTTTCATGGAATTCCTTTTTTCACACCTTTATATGTAAAAAAACCTAAGTTGGCGGTTTTGCAAGAAGTGGCAAGGGAAGTTTGGTTCATGAATGAACTTCCTTTCCCTTTTAATTGGTTAATTGGTTTTATGGGTTATATTTTTGAACCTTTTATATTTCTTTTATATAAAAATATTTCCTTTATGGTTGGTTCAAAATCAGCTAAAGAAGATCTTCTTACAATGAAAATTCCCTTTAATAACATAAACATTGTTCCACATGGGGTAATTGTTGAAAAATTTAAAACAGTTCCAAAGAAAGAAAGGGTAAAAACAATTTGTTTTTTGGGAGCTTTAGCAAAAGATAAGGGTATAGAGGACGCACTAAAGTCTTTTTCAATATTAAACAGTAAAGGCAAATTTAATTTTTGGGTAATAGGAAGAGGTTCTCCTGAATATAAAACTTATCTTCTTACCTTATGTGAAAAATATGGGATTATCGATAGGGTTAAATTTTGGGATTATGTTGATAATAAAAAGAAATTTGAATTATTGGCAAGAGCACATGTTTTAGTGAATCCTTCGGCAAGAGAGGGTTGGGGATTGGTAAATATAGAAGCAAATTCAGTCGGAACTCCAGTTATATCCTACAAATCTGTTGGTTTGATAGATTCA
>JBDRCK010000040.1:0-2557 GCA_043821785.1 bacterium
TTAAAGTTAAGGTTATAAGTATTGACAAAAAAGAAGGAAAATTGGGTTTGAGCATAAAAGAGCTTTTGAAAAATCCTTGGGAAGGTATAGCAAAAAAATATCCTGTGGGCGCAAAAGTTAAAGGAACAATATCTAAAGTTATGCCCTTTGGCGCTTTTTTAGAAGTTGAGCCGGGAATAGAAGGGCTTATTCACATATCCGAAACGGCAGGACCCCTTAATGTTGGCGACAAAGTTTCCGCTTTGATTATTTCAATGGAACCCGAAAACCGCAAGCTCGCTTTGAGCGTACGAAAAATCACCGAAAGCAAAATATATAAGTGAGGAGGTTCTGTGCTAGAATAGAGGAGGAGGGTTTTTCTTTTCTTTTTCAAGCCCCAGGCTTTATCACAGAATGGTTTGCGCGATAGATGACGCAGGTTTTGAAATAAGAGACACCCTACAAAACTTATATACTACAAACAACTTTTACTTTTTATGGTAAAAAATATGGCAATAATTGATACAAAATACTTCAAAGAGTATAGGGAAAAACTTGGTTTTACAAATCAAAATGGAGTTAGGGCATTCTTTGCGGCAAAAGACATAACCCCAACAGTGGATTACAATTATATTGATTTGTTGAATGCTAGACTTTTTGAAATAGTTGCGAAAATAAATGATTTGGTAGTTGATGATATAAAAGTTGAAGATTTAGATTCATTTTGTAGTGAAAACATAAAAACAGTTTTTGAAAAATTAAAAACCCATAACATTATTTCAAGATTAAATAATCAAGGAAGAAGACCAGAAGAGGTTTATTTTTCATGGCTGCGTGGATTTGTAATCTCTTCATATTTTTTAAGCGCTTTAAGCCAAGTTTTTGATGTTGATATTAAAAATATTGATTTAATCGGAGATGACGATTTAATAAATATTGAGAATTTCCAAAGAACGCCAAAGGCAGATTTACAAATCAATTTAAGCAATGGAGACAAAATAAGAATAGAAGTGCAGGCGGGTTTTCAAGGAATGAATGACATAAAGCAACATAAAGTATTAGAAGCAAAGAAAATTAAGAGAGAAGAAAAAATTTCTTCAATGATAATCCATTTTGATTTATTCAATGGTCAAGTCGCCTTTGTAAAAATAGACGAAATTGATGATAACAGTGTTAATTGGATAACAAGGCAACAAATGGAAGGGCAAACTGTCTTCACTATAGACCAAAATTATTTTGTTTGGAAATTAACCGAAAACCCACCTAAATATACTGATTTATCTTTTTCATAGGGTATAAATATGGCTAAAAAGATTAAAATTATAGATTTATTTTCAGGGGTTGGAGGTTTAAGTTATGGCTTTGCCCAAGATGATAATTTTGAAATTGTCGCTACAAATGAAATATTGCCTAATATGGCAAAAGCCTATGAATTAAACCACCCGTCCGTAAAAGTTTATTGTAAAGATATTAAAGAGTTTGGAATTGCAGATTTGCAAAAAGATTTTGGTATTAACGAAGGAGAAATTGATCTAATTGTTGGTGGTCCTCCATGTCAAGCATATTCAACTGTTGGAAAAAGACTTATAGAGGATCCAAGAGGAAAATTATTTCAAGAATATTATAGAGTCTTAAAAGAGATTAAACCAAAGGTTTTTCTGTTTGAGAATGTTAAAGGTTTATTGTCAATGCAAGGTGGAGAATTAGTATCAACAATTATTTCTTTATTTGAATCTTTGGGTTACAAAGTTATGTATAAGGTTCTTAATGCCGCTGACTATGGTGCCCCGCAAATTAGAGAAAGAGTAATAATTATTGGAACTAAACTTAATTCAAAGTTCGATTATCCCGAGCCAACACATTATAACTCGAAAGATGGACAAACTCTTTTAACACAAGATTTAAAACCACATTTAACTTTATCAGAAGCGATTAGCGATTTACCTTTTATTAAAAGTGGCGAAGAAAGTTTTGAATATAGCGAGGAACCAAAAAATGATTTTCAAAAATTGATGAGAAAAAATGCTCCCGAAAAGTTAATGGATCATAATGCGCCAAATAATAATCAAAAATTAGTTAAACTTATGGAAAATCTGCCTGATGGCGGAACCCCAAATGACTTACCAAAAGAATTAAGACCTAAAAGTGGTTTCGCAAATACATATTGTAGGCTTTGGTGGGATAGACCAAGTACAACAATTACAAGAAATTTAAGTACTCCTTCTTCTTCAAGATGTATTCATCCTAAAGCACCAAGATCATTAACAACAAGAGAAGGAGCAAGAATACAATGTTTTCCTGATGATTATATTTTTTATGGTTCAAGAAGTGATAAAAATTTACAAATTGGAAATGCAGTACCTACATTTTTATCAAGTGCATTAAAAGAATCCATCAAGAGACATTTTTCAAAACAGGAAAAATCAAATTTATATGAATTGGGAAAGCGATACATAGGTATTGATGTTAATGAAGAGTATGTAAAAATTGCCGAAAGAAGACTTGCGGAGTTGGATAAAAAAGTGGATTTATTTGATAGCGCAGAGAAAGCGGAGAAACAGGTACAGACCTCCTTTTT
>JBDRCK010000041.1:0-22853 GCA_043821785.1 bacterium
ACCCGTTAATTTTTGAAGATCAGTTTTTCAACGCTTCTATTCCAGGCAAGGTTCCTTTTTCTATAAACTCAAGCATAGCTCCACCACCTGTTGATAAATGGGTGATTTTGTTTAAATATTCTTTTTTTGATATTGCAGCTAGAGTTGAACCTCCTCCAACAATAGAGGAACTTTTTGTATTATGAGTTATAGCGTAATATACAAAATCTGTACCTCTTCTAAAAAGTTGATTTTCAAAATACCCAAGGGGACCATTCCAAATTATTGTCTTAGCTTTTCCAATTATTGATCCAAATTGCGCTTCAGTTTCAGGACCAATATCTAATATGTATTTATTTTTTGGGACATCTTCAATTTTTTTTATTTCTGTTGAATCGTCAGTTAATATAGAGTTTCCAACTATAACATCTAAAGGTAGGAGTAGTTGCGTTTTCTTTTTTTTTGCAAGCGTAATAAGTTTTCTTGCCAATTGTTCCTCATCTCTATTTTCATAACTTTTTCCAATCTCATATCCTTGAGCTTTAAGCATCGTATCAGCCACTCCACCTCCAATAAGTAGATAATCTGCATAACCAAGCAATTTGTCTACAAATTCTATTTTTGTTGATATTTTTGCACCTCCAATAATTGCAACGTATGGTTTTTTAGGATTATTTAAAATTTTTGAAATTGCTTCAATCTCTTTTTTTAAAAGAAGACCTCCATAAGACGGAAGATATTTTGTTATACCTACAACAGACGCATTTTTTCTGTGAGATACTCCAAAAGCATCGTTTATAAATACATCTGCAATCGATGAAAGTTTTTTTGAAAAAGTGATAGAGTTTTTTTGTTCTTCTTTATAGTATCTTATGTTTTCAAGCACCAATATTTCGTTTATTCCTTGGCTTTCTATTCTTTTTTGACCTTTTTCAGACATAAAATCTTCAACTAATTCAACCCTACAATTATCAATAAGCTTTTGAAGATGTAACTTAACTGGTTTTAATGATAGCTTTGATTCTCTATTTGTAGGCCGTCCCAAGTGAGATATTAGGATAATTTTATTTTTATTACTTAATAAATATTTTATTGTTGGAATAGATTGCCTTATACGATAATCATCTGCAACCTTTGCTTCTTTTGTTAAAGAAACATTAAAATCGACCCTTAAGAGAACAGTTTTATTTTTAATATGTGCCTTGTCTATATATTTAACATGTCCTTTCATAATCCGTTAAGTATAGCAAAAAAATATTAATATGAGCCTACTGAATATGTTTGGAAAGTCTTTCTATTAAATCAACAAGTCTTGAAGAATAACCCCATTCGTTATCATACCACCCTGTAATTTTAATAAAATTACCATCGATTACTTCTGTATAATTTGCGTCAAAAATACATGAAAAAGGAGATCCTATTAAGTCTGATGAAACTTTAAAAGTATTTTCAAAACCAAGAACTCCTTTCATTTTATTTTGCGAATATTTTTCAAAAAGACTATTAATTTCTTCTTTTGAGGATGGTTTTTCTAAAATTGCAGTTATGTCAGAAAAAGATACAGTAGGAACAGGAACTCTTAGTGCCATTCCTTGAATTTTATTTGAAAGTTCTGGCATAACTCTATATACACCTTTTGAGGCTCCTGTGGCTGCTGGAATAATATCTAGTTCCGCTGCCTTTAATTTTGATAAATCTTTTAGTGAAATTTGACTTTTTGTATATGCATGGACCGTAGTAAAAAAACTAGACTTAATTCCAAAATTATCTAAAAGTACTTTGTATAAAAGAGCTACAGAGTTTGTAGTACAGGAACAATTAGAAATGATTTCTGATTTTTCAAAACCAAAATCATTATCATTAACTCCCAAAACCACGTGTACTGTTTTTTCGTCTTTGGATATTGCTGTTAGAATTACTTTTTTAACATTTCCTTTTATATGTTTTTTAAGTCCATCTTCTGTTAAAAAAACGCCAGTTGCATCAACTACTATATTAACTCCATATTTATCCCATGGAATATTTTCAATTGTCTCTGATTGATTAATTTGAATTTCCTTATCTTCAATAAGAATAGAGTTTTGAGAGGTAGTTATTTCTTTTAGAAAATCACCATAAACATAGTCATTTTTAAGCATCGAAGCGATTTTTTCTGGACTTGACGACCTTGTATTTATAAGAGCGATATCAAATAAATCTTTTTGAAGAACAATTCTTGTAAAAGTTAACCCAATTCTTCCAAATCCATTGAGGCCGATTTTTATTTTTGACATTATAAGTTAATTATGTGTGAGTTCTATATATTTTTCAACCTCGTTTAAAATCTGTTAAGTTAAAGCATCCCAAAACTTGCTTTGTATACTTTTTCAGCTCTTTCTATAAATACTTTTTGAGCTGCCTGTTCATTTCCTTTTTTTCCTTTCCAAACTATTAAAACTTCTCCTTGCAAAGCTCTTCCGTATGAAGCTGTTAATCTCCAAGGATAATTAGTCTTATTTTTATTCGCAATTTTATTTATTAAATTTAAATGTTCTGTTGCGAGATCAGGACTTTGGCCGCCGGATAAAAAGGCAATACCAGGAACTTTCTTTGGGACTGTTTTTCGCAATACATCAAGAGTATTTTGAGCAACTGCATATATAGAAACTTGTTCGTTATTTTTCGAACCAGCAGTTATCATATTAGGTTTAAGAATTATTGCTTTTAAATCAATCTTGTATAAAAGCAGTTGTTCAAAAACAGCACTTAGTACTTTCTCAGTAACCTCGGAATCTTTTTTTATTGAATGAACGCCATCCATTAACACTTCTGGTTCAACAATAGGAACTATGCCTGTTTTTTGACAAAGAGAAGCGTATTGAGCTAGGTCTTTTGCGTTTCGCATTATTGATAAATTGCTTGGTGAATTATTAGAAATCGTAAAAACAGCTCTCCATTTTGCGAAAACACTTCCCAGTTTTTTGTATTTCATTAATTTATTATTTAAACTATCCAACCCCCTTGTATATGTATCTGGATTAAGTGAGGGGATTATTTCTATTCCCTGATCGACCTTTATTCCTGGGCTTATTCTTTTACTTAATAAAAACGAAGGGATAGTTTGATTATTATCTAATTTTTGGTTTATTGTTTCATCAAAAAGTATTACACCGCTTATAAAATTTTCTAATCCTTTTGATGTAAAAAGAAGTTGACGATATTCGCGATTTTTTTCTGGGGTAGATTCAACTCCAATTGAATCAAATCGTTTCTTAATTGTATTTGTACTTTCATCGGCAGCCAAAATAGTTTTTGCAACTATTTGTTTTGTAGCTTGTTGAAGTTTGGCATCAACCATAAATAGATTATATAATAATAATAGCTATGGAAGATTGTATTTTTTGTGATATCGTTGAAGGAAAATCTACCTCATATAAGATTTATGAAGATGATAAATTTTATGGTTTCCTAGATATATATCCAGCATCAAAAGGACACGTTTTATTAATTCCAAAAAAACATTACAGATGGGTTCATGATGTTGAAAACTTTTCAGAATATTGGGAAAAAGCTTTAAAAATTAAGAAAACCCTTGATAAAGCATTTAAACCTGAGTGGGTACAGTATCTTACACATGGAGTAATACCTCATGCCCATATTCATATAATTCCAAGGTACGATAAAATTGATTTCTTTCACGTTATTCCAAAACAAGGTGTTATAAAGTTTACAAAAGAAGAAATGGAAGAAATAGCAAAAAAGATTAAAGAAGCATTCTAAACTGATTGTTTAATACGTTAATACTTTAATTCGTTAATTTAATAATTAATAATTTCTTGTGTAAGGTTGACATTTAGATATTCTTTTTATTCCAAGCCATAACCCTTTTATAGCTCCATATTCTTTTACAACATTATATGTATAGTCAGAGCAAATAGGATTAAACCTACATGTTCTTTCATTTCCAAGCACAGTTCTAATAAAAGGTTTCCGTAAGAAAGCTGTATTTTGATAAAGTTTTATACACATAAGAATTACATTTTTCATATTTACTTAGTCTATTGTAAAATAAAGACATGAAAATCTCTATAATCACACTTTTTCCAGATATGATTTCTGGTTTTTTTGAAGAGAGTATATTAAAACGTGCTATTGACAAAAAATTGGTAGAAATTGAAATAATAAATTTAAGAGATTTTGCACAGGATAGATATAAGACGGTTGATGACAAACCTTATGGAGGAGGGGCGGGAATGATATTGAAGGTTGATATTCTAAAAATGGCAATCGATAAGGTTGTTGGTAAATCAAAAAACAAAAAAAAGAAAGTTATTTTAACAAGTCCTGCTGGTGTCAAATATACACAAAAGAAAGCTTGGGAATATTCAAAACTCAAACACATAATATTTGTAACAGGTCACTATGAAGGTCATGATGAAAGAATTGTTGACTATGTTGACGAAGAAATATCATTAGGTGATTTTGTTTTGACAGGCGGAGAAGTTGTAGCTGCTGCTATTGTTGATTCGATAGTTCGTCTTCTTCCAAAAGTGCTAAAAAAACCAGAGACAGTGCAAGAAGAAAGTTTTTCTGAAGTTAATATTACTGATTTAATAAAAGCAGTTGGATCTAATAAAAAAATAGATGAGTTGATAAAAAAAGGAAATAAAAAAACAAGGCTTTTAGAATATCCTCAATATACAAGACCAGTGGATTACAAAGGAAAAAAAGTTCCTCGAGTACTTTTTGAAGGAAATCACAAAAAAATAAAAGAATGGAGAATGAAGAAGGCGTTTGAGGTTACTTTAAAAAGAAGACCAGACTTACTTGAGTGAACTTGTTAATTTTAAATAAGCTTTTATTGCTTTTTCTAAATTTATAAAAGCTAGTTTGTTAAACGGAATACTTTCTGAGCTAAAAAATTTATATCCTGAAATATCATCAGACACTTTGATTTTTTCATTTGGCATTTCTGCAACATACCATAGCGTTAAAGTATCCCAATTTACTTTTTGAAAAAAATACTTATCAGGATAAGAACCAACATAAACTAATTTTTTAAGATTTATTCCAAGTTCTTCTTTTATCTCTCTTCTTGAGCATGCTTCTGCTGATTCTTTTATATTTACAAATCCACCAGGAAGATCCCAAAAGCCTTTTTTAGGGGGAAATTTTCTTTTAACTAACATGATTTCTTCTTTTTTATTGATAATAATTATAGAAGTAGTCGTATAAGGATTCATATAATGCGTATATTTGCAAAACGTACATTTGTAAAGATTACTTTGTTTTTTAGTTAAAACTTGACCACATTTTAAACAATAAAATTTCATTTCTGTGCTTTTATTATATACTCCTACGCTTTCAAATTCTAAATTAGAAATGCCTCGAAGCAATTATTTATTTTGAAAGCTTTGGAGGTATTCCTTACGTAAAAAATAATTGCGAAGTGGTATATAATCTTCCTATGGTTAGAACAAGAATCGCTCCGTCTCCAACAGGTGAAGATTTACATATTGGAAGCATTCATACCGCGCTTATTAATTGGGTTTATGCTCGAAAAAATGAGGGTCAATTTATTGTAAGAATAGAGGATACAGATAGAGAACGTTTTGTAAAAGGTGCAGAAGAAAAGATTTTAAACACTTTAAAAAGATATGGATTAGAGTATGACGAAGGTCCTGATAAAGAAGGGGCAGGTGGTCCTTATAGGCAATCTGAAAGATTGGAAACATATGAAATTTATGCAAATGAACTTTTAGAAAAAGGCTTTGCATATTATTGCATTTGTACAAAAGAAAGAATTGATAAATTGCGAAAACAACAAATAAAAGAGAAGAAAGTTCCAAAATATGATAAGTCTTGTTTGAAAAACCAGGAAGATATAAAGAAAAAAGTAGATAACGGAGCAGATTATGTAATAAGACTTAATATTAAACATGGAACAAAAATAGAATTTGAAGATTTAATAAGAGGAAAGATTTCTTTTGAGTCTAAAAATATAGATGACCAGATTCTTATAAAGTCCGACGGTTTTCCAACTTATCATTTAGCTGTTGTTGTTGACGATCATCTTATGAAGGTGACGCATGTTATAAGAGGTGAGGAATGGATATCGTCAACTCCAAAACATATTTTGCTTTATGAAGCGTTTGAATGGGAAAAACCTATATTTGCACACACGCCACTTCTTAGAGATAAAAACAAAACAAAGCTTTCAAAAAGAAACAATCCTATTTGGGCATCATGGTATTTAGATCAAGGGTATCTTCCAAAAGCAATCTTAAATTATTTAGCACTTATGGGTTGGTCTCATCCTAAACAAAAAGAAGTTTTTAATATGGATGAATTTATTAAGGTATTTGATTTAAAAGATATACGTCCTGTTGGACCTGCGTTTGATCCAGTGAAACTTGAATGGTTAAATGGTGAACATATAAGGCTTTTAGACGACGATTTATTAGCTGATAGAATTTCCAATTTTATTGGAGAAGATTATAATAAAGATTTGGTTTTAAAAACAATTCCACTGATAAAGGAAAGAATCAAAAAACTATCAGAATATATTCCACTTTGCGAATTCTTTTTTAAAGAACCGGAAAAATACGAAATTGATTTAAAATCTCACAAAATAATAATTAAAGAAATGCATAAAGAACTTTCAAAACTTGAGGATTGGAAAGCGAATAAAATAGGGGAGATAATGTTAGCTTTAGCAAATAGAGAAAAAATTAGAATTACTGATTTTTTTATGACACTACGTGTCGCAATTACAGGAAAAAAAATAACCCCTCCATTAAATGAATCAATGGAGCTCCTTGGCAAAAAAGAATGCCTCAAGAGATTAAAAATTTAATGAGTATTTTGAGAACCTGTTCCTTCATGTGTTTTTCTAAATAAAGGAGAGGGCTTTATCCTTTGCATTTGACCAATTATATCTGGATTATTACCGTCAAGACCAAGATCAGAAGCACCTACAATAACAGCTTCTTGAGCATTTCTAATTCTTGATGTAATAGAAGGAGCGAACGGATCAAACTCTCTAAAGGTACCTTCACCTTCTCTAAAAAATGAATATCCAGAAGGGTATGTTTTATTACCAAGATATTTAAATGCGTGAGAAGCCTCTCCTCTATATGGTTTTACTAAAGTTTTACCTCCGTCTTTTGAAAAGAAAAATATACCACCTGGAGCTTCAAAAGTTCCTCCTCCTAAAGATCCTGATCCCAATACTCCAGATATACCAATTAAAGCAGAAACAACAGGATTATTTATTGCGCCTCCTTCTGCCAAAATTGGCATTCTTTTAAGTTTTCCTCTTAATTCCCAAGGCAGGTGTGCATTAGTTGGCACTAAAGCAGCCATTTGTGCGGTTATACATCTTCCTCCTGACCCAACCCCTATAATTCCTGCAGAAGCGCCTACATCTTCACAAGCTTCTGCAATGTAAGTAGAACTAATTTGACTTGCAAATATTTCAATATCATCTTGGTATTCTTTTTTCAATACTTTTGTTGTTTGAACAACTTCAATACCTGCCGTATGTTGATAAGGACGAACTGATCTAGCACCCGCTGAAAAAGCAGCTTCAAACCTTCTCAATGCTTTATCAGGATTGGCTTCTGTGCTGACTACCATACATGAAATCCAGCGATCAATTATTTGTTGTTTTTCTTCAGCCGAATATATCTGTAGTAGTGGATCAGCTGGATTATTTAATTGATTTACAACAGCTTCTATAAATTTAGCTTGAGTGTCGGGATTTGCATATTTACCATCTTTTGAAACAAACCAACTAACATGCATTTTAGATAGTGTAACTCCTGCAAGAACAGAACCTGTTATATCAGACATTGCACCAATACCAATAAAACTTCTAGCACGATCCCCTACAAAAGATAAAGGACCAACAGCAAGAAAAGGTGTTCTATGAACTTGAGGATGTTTTGCTTCTTTCCCTTTTATTCTTAATTGTCGAGCTTGCCCTAAATCAGATAGCCAAAGTATTTCTGCATTACTTCGAGCTTTATCTATTGGTCTATGTTTTTTTCTAGGCCTTTTGATTCTGGGCGGTGGTATAAAGCCTCTTTGTTCAAGCTGGTTCATTGCATATAATCGAGCCGGATGGTTTGCTATAGTAAGATTTTCTTCTCTTTGTATTTCCCAAGACCTCATATTTACCTCTGGAGGAACAATCATTTCAAGCCCATCTAATTTATCGAAAGGAGTAAGAGCGAATTGATCATTTGGATCTACATCAAGTTGAGGGTATCGACGAATAATATCTATTTTTTCTTCTCTTAATTCATCAAGTTTTCCCATAATTCTATTTGTTTGTTGTTCAAGTTGTTGTAAATAAGAATCTTTTTCTTTAGGCGTTCTTATTAGTTTAAAAAAAGAAGGAATATATGGATTTGGAATATATTTTTCAACTGACATAATTTTTTATTACTAGATTTTATAGTGCTTACAGTGCCCAAGTATTGTATTTAAACCTTATAGTGATTGCAAGGGAAAAACTAGACATGACATACTTGGCCCACGATCGTATGTTGGTTATGTCACTATTAATTGTTGAATTTAAAACCTCTTGGTCTATATTTGGGTTGTTAAAAATGTTATTATATAGTCATAATTTATGAAGTTTTATAAAGTAGGATTTTTTATACTTCTTCTAATACTAGTTGCAGCAGGTGCGTTTTATTTTGGGACATACACAAAAAATAGACAGGAAGCTCCAAAAAAAGAAGATGTATTTACAAAAAAAGAAGTAAAGAAGAACACTTCAACAGAAGAAGCTTTTATGATGGATGAGATAATAGAGGATAATAGTATGATGATGGATGATGATGAGTTAAACAATGTTAAAGAAAACATAAAAGCAGCAATTAATACAGGAAATTTTCAACCTTTTGAAGGGTATATGGCAGATGAAGTAAACGTTATTTTAGAAGCATCAAGTTGTTGTGGTATAAAAAATAATTCAGAGGCAGCATTACAAATGAAATATTTATATAATGCTGAAGGTCCTTGGAATTTTGATCAATCAAATGAAACTATAAAAAAATTGAAAGAAGTAGAACCTGAGAAATATGGACCAGAAAGTGCGTTTATCGGAATCGCATCGAATGAGTATACAGTGTCATTTAAATTTAACAAAGATAATAAAATAAGCGGAATAACAATGGCAGGAACCTACAAACTAATACTTCCTTAGAAATACGTTGTTTGCCAATGAGGATCAGTTTCTACCTTAAGATCTAAAAATATTTTTTTACTAGTAGCAAGCTCTATTTCTTTTCGCGCATATGCTCCAATTTCTTTTATTTTTCTACCACCCTTTCCTATAATCATTGCCTTATACCTATCATCAGTTGTCAATATCTTTGCTTTTATGTAGGTTAACTTATCGTTTCTTTCTGTTATTTCTTCCACAACTACTGTAGAGGTATATGGAATTTCTTCTCCCATCATAATGAAAACCTTTTCTCTAATAAGCTCTGCAATAAAAGTAATACTATCAACATTTAGAAGAGGATAAATGAGAGTATCAGAAGAAATTTTTTCGTCAGTTTCTGGTAAATATTCAAAAATTTTATCCATTAAAGGCTTTATGTGTTGTTTTTTTAGTGATGATATTTCAAACACATCTTTTATTTCATCTTTTAAAAATTCATATTGGGGCATATAAGTTTTCTCTTGCAAATCTATTTTATTGATGACAAGAATTTTTGGTTTATTAATTTTTCGTACAATACCCAAAACCTTTGCTTCTTCCATATCGCGTCTTCTTGAATGATCTATCATGTAAATTACAACATCGACATTTTCAGTAATTGCATCTTTCGCAGACTGGTTTATTTTAGCTGAGAGCTGATCTGGTGCTTTTGCAAATATACCAGGAGTATCTACAAAAATAACCTTCCCTCGCTCATTAATATATTGAGCGTGAATAGGAAATCGCGTAGTTTGTGGCTTTGGAGACGTTATTGCAACTTTAGTTCCGATAACGTTATTTAAAAAAGTTGATTTTCCTACATTTGGCCTTCCTATAAGAAGGACAGTTCCTTGTTTTTTACCTTTCACAAAGACTATTTTATCACATAGTCATTGACATCTTTTAAATGCATATATACCATAGAAGTATGGCTACTAAAAGAAACTTATTATATCTGCTAATTATCTTTATCTTTTTATCTTCTATATCATACGTTAAAGCTCAATCTAATAAAAATAGCCCAACTGTTTCAAGCGAAATGAAAATGATGAAAGAAGAAAGAATTCAGGAATTAGAAGCAAAAAGGGAAAAGTTAAAACAAAAAGTTCAAGAAAGGACGGAAGAACTTAAACAAAAAAGAGAAGAGACACAACAAGAAATAAAAACCAGAAAAGAAGAAATGAAACAAAAAAAAGAGGAGTTTAAAAATAAAATTAAAGAGATTAAAGATAATAAGAAAAAAACAATAGTAGAAAGAGTAGATAATAAGATATCTTCATTAAATAAAAAACATACAGATAGATTTACGAAGCTTGTTGATAAATTAAATTCAATTCTTTTAAGAGTTGAAGATAAAAAAGATGAATTAAAGGCTAAAGGTATTGACGTAGTTAATCTTGAGCCTTTAATACAAACAGCAAAAGACTCTATAAGCAATGCAGAAAAAGAAATAAGCGCTCAAATGGAAAAAGACTACGTTGTTGAAATTGATATAGAAAACAATTTAGGTAGCGTCGTATCAACAACATTTAAAGAATTTAAAGATGACATTTCGCAAGTTCACGATTCAATAAAGACTGCAAAAGAAGCGGTTCAAGAGTCAGCAAATGCCTTGAAAGAACTAATTGTAAGTTCAACACTAAACGATGGATCCACAGAATAATCAAGAAAACAGCGCCCAAGATGCGCAAATAAAACCAAAAAATAGAATGGTTTGGATATGGATAGCTCTAGTTGGCGGTTTTTTCATAATTATTCTTCTTATTGCTCTTCTTATATATCAACCAAAAAGTAAATCAGATAATATAATGGAAAAAAACAATACGGAATCTCAAGTAGAAACGACGATTACACCTTCAATAGAGAATATTGATAAAGAGGTTGAAGATATAGATCTGGGAAGTTTAGATAGCGATCTTCAAGATGTGCAAAAAGACATAGACCAACTCTAATAAATTCTAAATAATAATTTTCAATCTTCAAATAAATTATAAATATAAAGAACCAAATGTCATTCTGGCTCATCCCTCGAAGTTTGACTCGCCCCTCGAAGCCCATCGGGTGAAGTGGGGAAGGACGAAGTGGGGTTAATTGTAATTTAGTTTTTGAAACTTTTTTTGATTTAGTTTAATTAAAATACCAAGAATTGTAGCAACAATAAGCGACGCTTCAATTACTTCTCGAAATGTGATTAGAAATGATGGCAACATTTTTATATAAGTGAAAAGTATAGCAAATAAGATATACTTTATTTTATGGATGAAGTATCAAAAACTGAGTTTAAAGGATTTTTTATAGACGAAATTGTTGCTATAACTTGGAATGAAATATTAGATAAAATTGCAGAAGATTTTTCAAAAAAAAACAGGGATCCAATTATAAGGTATCCTGACGACCTACATCTTACAGTACGAAGGTGGGGTGAGGGTGATGGTTTTCTTGAAATGACAGTTGATAATAGAAGGATAGTGGGAAAGGATGGGCATCGGAATCACCGTGTAACAGTATTGATCGCTTCAGGAATACCTATTGAAGATTTGGTAAAAGAAAAACCTATACCTGAAGGTCCAAATATTTGGAGAAAGCGTTTACCTTTAGATATATCAAAGAAAAGAACGTTAAAAAATATTACCTCACTCATTAATGAAAATCTTTTGAGAATATGGGAGAGTCCGAATGTTCCTGTCCCAACAAAATAATACATGAAAGTTTTTAATTTATATATATGAAAAAAATAATTAAATTTTTTGTTGCAGTTTTAGTCTGTGAATTGGTTGGTATATTAAGTATGCCATTTACAATATCAGCTATTTCTAGTTGGTATACGACTTTAAATAAACCTTTTTTTAGTCCACCAAATTGGATTTTTGGGCCTGTTTGGACTTTACTTTATTTTCTTATGGGAATTGCTGCCTTTTTAATATGGGAGAAAGGATTAAAAAATAAAAAAGTAAAAATCGCACTTTTCTTTTTTATCACTCAATTGTTTTTTAATTTTTTATGGTCAGTATTATTTTTCGGTCTTAAATCACCAATTCTTGCATTTGTAGATATTGTCTTGCTAATGCTTTTTATTTTAATGACTTATTTTCAATTCTTAAGAATTTCAAAAGCCGCAGCATATATTTTAATTCCGTATATTCTCTGGGTAACTTTTGCATCTCTTTTAAATTTGTCTATAGTACTTCTTAATTAAATGAAGGTTATTGCAGTGCCTGGTTTATCAAGCCGTCCAGTTCGACCTATTCTGTGTATATATGTTTGATATGACTCAGGTGGGTCGTAGTTTATTACATGACTAACATTGTCTATATCAAGACCTCGTGAAGCAACATCTGTTGCAAGAAGAATTTTAATTTGGTTACTTTTGAATTTATCGAGAGCTCTTTGTCTTTGTGCTTGCCTTTTATCTCCATGAATTGCTTCAGATTGAAAACCCCTTTTTGCAAGTTCATCTGATAATTTTTGTACACCCCATTTTGTTCTTCCAAAAATAAGGACCTTATCAACATCTTTTTGATTTAAAAGATCATGAAGCTGCTCTATCTTTTTATATTTATCTATTATCCTTACAACGTCTTGTTTAATATTGCCTAAAGTATCCTGTTTTTTTACAGATACTGTAATTGGATTTTTAACAAAGCTTGATAAAATTCCTCTTACTTTTGACTCAACTATAGCAGAGAAGAAAAGTGATTGTCGCTCTTTATTTAATAAAGATATAAAAAATTTAATATCATTTACAAATCCTATATCAACCATTTGATCAACTTCATCAAGCACAACAATTCCAAAAGATGAGAGATCGAGCACTCTTTGTTGAATTAGATCTTTTATTCTACCAGGAGTTCCTATAACGAAATTAGGGTTTCTATATAAATCTTGTTTTTGCCTGTGCATATTTGCCCCACCTATAATAAAAGCACAATAAATCCCAAGTCCTTTTGCAAAATCCATAAACTCGTTTTTTATCTGTAAAGCAAGTTCTCTTGTTGGGGCGACTATTAAGACTTTTTGATTTTTATTTTTATAAACAGTTTCAATTATTGGAATTAAAAAAGCCGCTGTTTTTCCTGTTCCTGTATTTGCCACACCAATAACATCTTTACCGTCTAATATATAGGGGATTGTTTGATCTTGAATTGGAGTAGGTGAGACATAACCTTTGGATAATACATTTTTCTTAAGTAGATCATTAATCTTAAAAGATTCAAATGAATTTGTTGAAATATATGGTTTAGAATCAAAAATTTCTGTTTGTGAAGTTTTTACTAAATGAGTAGGATCAAAAAATCTTACAATTCTTCTACTTTTATTTTGTTGAAATCTATTGCTTCGATTGAAATTATTTTTTCTAAATCCACTATTTCTACTATAGGAATTATTTCTTTGTTTGTACATAAGTTGTGCTGGTAAATAAATTAGGGAGTTTTAAATATAGAGGCGAAGTCCGCAGTCAATATCTTTAACTCAATATTAGAAGTATATCAGGAAAGCTTAAAATAAGCAATGTATCAGTCTCTTTTAACCCCTTACCTTTTACTTTTTAGGTCCTGTGTGTTATAATGTACTTAGATTAAGAGTATAAATCTGCTTAAATAAAATACTTCTCGAAATAAGACAGTTATAATCATACATTTGAATTGAACTCGTTTTAAGGAGCGCACATCAAACACTTACAGTTTTGTAGATGTCATCAGAAGAGAAAGAGAACATTTGAGCAGTTTTATGCTCTTATTTTTTGGTTTGAGGTTTTATGAATTTAATATAACCTAGTATTAAAGAAACAATAAATCCAATAAGAACAATTATAAATCTAAACTTATCGTTCCCACTTCCAAATCCTCGTATTATTCCGTAAAGTATTGTTAGAACCCCTCCAAGAAGAAGCCCATCTGCGATAACAAGTATTTTTTTAAATAAAGTTAAACTTATAAGAAGAGTTAAGATTGATGCAATTATTGCGATTATAGAAATGTTTCTATTATAAATTTGTTCTTTTTCTTGAAAGGTTTTTTGTTCATTATCAAATTTTCCTTGCTTTATTGTTAAATCATTAAATTCTTCATTATCAATATTTTCTTTACAAGGTACTGATAGTGCTGTTGGATATATTGGGGGTTTTGGACTTTCATAAAAAGCAGAAATTCCAACACCAACCAGAGTGGCAAAAAGAAAGCCAATGAATAAAGTGTAGATAAACTTAAGAACCATACTTAATTTAAATTATATCAAAGAATAGATTGATTTGATAAAATATACAGTACGTCTATTTTGGGGAATGGTGTAATGGTAACACGTCTGCCTTTGGAGCAGAAGACTCTAGGTTCGAGCCCTAGTTCCCCAGCCAAGACGGACTCGAACAGCCTCGATAGTAACAATCAGTAACGATTAGTAAATGCCCCTCAAAAATTCTTTAGCCTTGCTTTTTCGGTTCTAATATTATTACAGGACTAAATGGTTCGAGTCCTGACTCCTTTTTTAAGCAGTTAAAGTGCCATTATTGAATCGAGTATGGATAGGAAGACAAAGTAGGAGATCTCGTTTGAACTTTGAAGTTCCTCGAAGTAGAGCGTATTTAATTATATCTTTTAGATCAAACTCTTCTGAGAAATTATAAGAGCTACTCTTTAAAAATTTCTCTTCACCTGCAACTTCTTTATACGACTGGAGTCTTTGGTATATATTTTGTGGGAGCAAGATCCTATCTAGTGGAAGTTCATCAACTTTTTTCAAAATTTCTTTAATAAAATCTTTTTCTTTGAGATATGGTTGTTTACATTTGAAGTTTTTAGATCTTGTGCAGTGATAATAGACGTGTTTTCTAAAGGTTCCGTCTTTTCTTTTTCTTATTTTTTCTTCACCACATATACTGGTTCCGCAGGTAAAACATGTAAAGATTCCTTTATAAGTAAATTCTTTTTTTCCATATGGTGATTTTTTTGGTGAAGTTAACTCTTTTTGTACTTCATCATAGTCTTCTTTTGTGATCAATGGTTTATGTGAACCTTTATACCAATTTCCGCTCCCAATTGGTGATTCAAATTCCCCATAATAAAAAGGGTTTCGGAGCATATTATAAATCATGCTTAAACTGACTCTTTTTCCTTTTCGAGTTGTAAATCCTATTTCATCCAGCCATTTTTTAATCATTCTTCCACTATGATAATAGTAAGCTGTCTTTTCAAACATTTCTTTTATAGCAGGCGCTCTTTCTTGGTCAATCACAATGTCTTTAACTCCGTTGAAAGTTCTATTTAGATAACCAATAGGAGGAAGATTAGGTCTCCATCCCATTTCACACTTTGCTTTAATTCCTCTTTTTACATTTATTCCTTTTTGATCGTTTTCAAGCTTCGCTTGTGAGCAAAGGATCATAAGAAGAAACTTATCATTTGGTGTGTTTGAAAACACTTGTCCATATGTTTTTATTTGGAGAAGTTTCTCCTGATCCATAAGGTCCACAATCATTCCAAGATCTCCTGCGTTTCTAGACAATCTATCAGGAGCCCATGTAAGAATTCCATTAAATATACCTTGTCTTATATCGTCAATAAGTTTTTGGAATACTGGTCTTGCACCAGATTGTTTTGCAGAATGACTTTCCTGTCTAATTTCTTTTATTAAAACCCCGTCACGCTTTGCAAGATTAGACATTTCATTAATTTGTGAATCAATGCTCATAGCTTGCCGCTCATCTGACTCTGAAGATTTACGAGCATACAAACAGAAGGTAGGTTTACTATCCATATGTAATGGATAGGGTATCGGAAAGGTGTCTTAAAGCAAGTTAAAGATACTATATCTTAAAGCCTACTTTACAACTTCGCATTCACTAACATCAATTACTCCAACCGATTGCTTACCAACAGTTCCTCTTACTGTAACTGTTTCACCATTTTTAAGAGAAAGCAGTTGATCTTTATTAGTTATACGGCAACTTATCTGTGCAAAGGAAAAATCTTTTGAAGCAACTTTGCTAAAAGACAATCCAGAGTCAGTGATGTTTGTTATTTCTGCACTGAATTCAACATACTTCCCATTCCATTTTTTTTCTGCAGCTACTTGATTAGCATCAAATTCATCAGCAAGTTCTGTTGCAGAAATCTTCGTTGGTTCTTTTGTCTCTTCTTTCGTAGTTTCATTTCTTGATTGGGTTGAGCTTTGATTGTTTTTATTTCCTCCAACAGAAGTAAAAATTCCTATAACAATTATTAAAAGAATTGCAGAAATAATTTTATGTTTTATAAACCAGTTTTTCTTTTTTTCCTCCATTAAATATCACCTCCTTTTTTACTCAAGTAAGCATATAAGAGAAATGAAAATAAATCAAGCACATTTTAAGGCTAAATGCTCGCTTTTAGCTTGTAGATTAACTGCTTATAGCTATCAATAATTAGTGGTATGCAAGTTGGTCCAAAATTAACAAAGATAAGACTTGGAAGAAAAATACAAAAGATAAGAAAGAGAACGAGAATCTCTCAGGAGAAGTTAGCTGAGAAAATTAATATCAGCAGAACCCATATGGGTCATATTGAACAAGGAAGAAAGTCACCATCTCTTAAGGTTTTGACACGAATAGCAAAAGCTCTTCATGTTAAAGTATCTGAGTTATTTTAATTTCGAATACTAATAACTCTTATATGAGGGCTTATTTTTTTTGGTTCGTCCATTAGTTTGTTTACTACAAGAGTAAAAGCATCCACCAAATCGTCATACCTGTCTATTCCAAATCCAAGAATCTGAGATATAAGCTCTTCACAACCTTCATTTGGGAAAATAATTCTTCCTTCTTTAATCCAATTGCTTATTATAATAAGCCTTGACCTTTTATCATGAAGTATGTTTACCCCCTCTACATTTATTCCATCTTTTTCCAGCTGTTGAACAAGAGCTTGCTGATAAGCAACATTTTCTATATAAAATATGTTTTTTAATCGTCCACCAAGACTTTTATTTAATGAGTGAATATATTCGAGAGTTTGAGGGAATGAAAGTTTTGCATTTATTGGGTTTGGTAAAATATATAAATAAGGCTTGCCTTCAATATTGCACCGTATTACTGATACCATAGAGGTATTATCTGATTTTGCAGATATAGATATTGCCAAATCAACTCCTATCCCTATTTTTTTCCAATATTTTTCATCAGGCAATACATCATAATAATGTAACCAGTCTTTATGAATTACCTGATCGTGATCAGATACGGTCTGAAGTAAATATTCTCGTCTCCATGCCATATCATTTCCAACGCTCTCTTTTTCTTTCTCTAGATCTTCCTTTGTTGGATATTTACCTGGCCAATTATTATGACCTTTTTCATCAATTAGCGGAATTTCTAATATAATTGAATTTCTTTTGCCTTCAATATCTCTTTTTCTTCGCTCAATTAAAGAATCCATATGTAGATGGTTACCAATTAAGATTGTTTTTGTATTTTTACTACCTAGTCCTAATATGTCTCCTGTAAACCAAGTATAGATTTTATCTCTGTTTTCTTTTGTTCGAACTGATTGTAAATCTTCAACATCATCGGCTACTATTATTTGAGGTCTAAATTCACCATGTCGTATACCTCTTATACTTTCACCAGAAGAGTAACCATCAATTCGAGCATTATATTGAGGAATAGCTAAAGAGTTTAAACTCCACTCATAACTTTGCTCTGTAAATGGCCCAAAATCTGAAATCAAAAATTCATTTATTTCAAACTCATGTTTGATTTGTTCAACAACCTTTCTGCATTGTTGTTGTGTCTGAGCAAGAAGAACAATGTATTTTTTTTGTTGTTTACCAAGTAAAGCCCATATAGGATATGAAAGCGTCATTATTGTAGATTTCCCACATCCTCTAAAAGCGACGATAACAGCATTTTTAATAGCTGTGTCTTCAGTTATGGAAAATAGCTTTTTGTGAAAATCTTCTGTTTGATACTCTACATATCTAGAAAAGTAGATATGGAAAAACCAAAAATGGTTTTCTTTGGCAAGTGATATCCTTAAGTTTTTATCATTTAGTATTTGATTTATTTTCATCTTCGTTTTTAGTTTTTTTAGAAGTAATATGTGGTGAAAAAGAAGCAAGTTTTATAGCTTTTTCCAAAATGATTCTTTGTTCAACTGATAACTCATAATTTTTATTTTTGTCAGAAACTATCTCAACTCTTGTTGAGAATGAAGGGTGATTGTGTTTTAGCCAAAAGATAATTGCCGTCATGTTTCTATTTTTTATCTCTGAAATTAATTGTGACTCTGCCATATCGTTTATAAATAAACGACCATCATGCAGGGATTTATCAGAAGCAATAGAAAATTCACTATCTTCTTTTCGCCATCTGTAATATGACGCTCGTCCAATTCCAACTCTTTCACAAGAAATTTGTACAATTGGTGTTTTTTTAAACTGCTCCAACAGTTGTTCTTTAAATTTGTTTTGTCTTTTTTCAATTGCATGTTTCATAATATCTTCCTTGCTTTCTTACCGGTTAGTTTTTCCCAGCGATTTCTAATGACTTCACAGTAAACTGGAGATTTTTCCATAACAAAACATCTTCTGTTTAATTTTTCTGCGGCAATCATAGTGCTTCCACTTCCACCAAATGGCTCAACTATCAAATCTCCTCGTTTGGTTAGGACCTTAATATAAGGAATAAGTATTTCAATTGGTTTTGTGCCAAATATAATTCCTTGCCCTGATGATTTTTCGTCAGAAGCACGATATTCTATAAAGTCAGTAGGCTGTATTTTCTTGCCCTTCTCATATCCTTCCCACGTTGGTTTTCCAGATGTCGCATAAAGTGCATTTTCATACTCATTTTGAAATAATTCATCTTCCTCACTAATATTTAAAGAAGTTTCTCCGCTTGTTCCAACAAGCGCTATATCATTTTTATTAAAGAATTTATATTTTGCTGCAAACCCTTGAACTCTATTAGGTAAATGCCACACTATTGTATTTCTATATCTCCAGTGCCTTTCAAGCTCATTCCAAATAACTCTTAAGTTTTTTGGATTTTCAAATACAATAATTGAAAAATCTTTCTTTTGAACTTTTGAGACATTATTCATCCAGCGTTTTGTGAAATCTGGAGATAAAGTTTTAGTTTCTAAATATCTTCTGTCTCGTTTTAGTCCAAAACCCGTTGTTGCTTTCCCATGTCGTTTCTTCCCATTTAAATAGTCAAGTATGTATGGGGGATCCGTGAAACACATATCTGCTTTTTCAGAGTTCATAAGCTTTAATATGTCTTTCTCCATAGTTGAGTCGCCACACATAAGCCTATGTTCTCCAAGAGAGTAGACGCCACCTTTTTTAAAGTTTATTTTCTTTATATTTAGTTTTTGAAGCTCTTTCTCAAGATCAAATACTTCAGGATCATTCTCATCCCAGTCAAATACTTTATCCAACTCTTCTGAAGAAAAACCAATAGCTTCAAGAAAAGCTTCATCAAACTCAGCAAGAAGATTAAAATCCCAATCACCAGTATTTTTATTTAAACGAATATTTAATTCTTTCTCCTTATCAATGTCTGGAATATTAATGTAGACAACTGGTACTTCTTTATATCCTAAGTCTCTTGCTACTTTTATCCTGAGGTGACCGCCTATAACAACACCTCTTCTATTTTCTGCGGAATTTACAATAATAGGGTCAACAAGGCCAAATCTTTTAATACTTTCTTTTAGATTTTTAATAGCAATATCATCCCATTTCCTTGGGTTATAATCTGAAGGTTTAAGATTATTTATATCGACTTGTACTATTTTTAGCCCGTTTTTCATAATTTTAGCTTTAAAAAAAGAGAGTATCATAAAATACTCCCTTATTAATATTATATGGATTTCTTTCTAATTATTTTTTACTTAGCCGTAAAATGCCAAAAAAAAGTTGAACAGAAAGTTCAAATTAGACTAGAGTAACTTGCTAAACTTAAAAATAAAAATTTGTAATAAAAGCTATTACTTAATATAATTAAGTCCATGGTAAATAGTAAACAAACGGTTAAAACAATAATAGACGCAGCAATTGACTCCGACAGATTTGGAATGAACGCTTTATTCAATCTATTGGTATCTAATGATGAATTTTTATCTTTTTGGGACAGTAAAAAGTTAGAAGAAATTATAGGTGCTGTTAACTCAAAAAAGCTTCTTATAGGAATTTTGCGCTTTTCTTTTTTAATTGAAATTGTTAAGAGACCAAAGATCGAGACTACAAAGTTTGAATCAAGATGGGGTAAGAGATTAATTCAAGACGATCCAAGATATGCAAGTTTCGAAGAATGTGTCCAAATATATAAACAGTCTACAGAAAAATTAGTCAATATTCTTATTGATAAGCCGGAATCTGTAGAAGTAATTAATGCGTTTTTAAACAAAACTCAAGTTGCTTACGAGATACCTCTTGATTACAAAGAGCGTATATTGAATAGGAATGGTAAAATTCACACTCCTGATAATATAGACTGGTACTTTGGAGACTCAGTTACTAAAGTAGCTAAACTGAGAACTTTATTGTTAAATTCCACCTCAAATCCTAAGTATTTACTATTCGCAAAAGTATATAACAAAATTCAAGTTAAATCCTATCTAACTGATAGGGTACTTACAGGTGTGCACAAAACTAATAGAGAAAAACGTTGGGAAACACATCCTGAATCCGTGCATTTTGCACTTAGAAAAACTTGCCAAGAAATAGAATATACATTGGTTAAACAGGTTTTTAGTTTTGATAAAGTGCCTAATAAGTTATTAAAAATTTTTAATAAAGTAGAACCAATAGAAAATTTAAAAATTCCATTTAGGTGTCCAATCACATTAGAGCCTATGTCTTTTCCACAATTTGAATCAGAACTACTAAGTCCCGTTCATGGGAAATCTAACTTTCAAGTAGGGCATCTTAATCCATTAAAGTCCACTAATGGCGATGAGACTTTTGGTCATACCGCAAAGAATATAAGCTGGATTTCTTCAGATGGAAACAGAATACAAGGATATTTGTCTTTAAAAGGAGCTAGGGATATGATTGGACGAGTTGCCGAGAATTATGAAAAATATTCATCATAATCCATTTATTACTGCCTCCGTCGCTTTTCGTGCTAGCTCTCGAGCTTCAACCCGCTCTTTAATTGTTTTTTTAACTAATTTGTCTATTTGTTTTTGAAGTTTTTTATCTTTCGGAATTGGAAGCACAATTTCATTAATTCGATTCCCTAATGAGTCAATTATGTCTTGGGTAAATCGCTTAGATTTGATTTGCTGTTGAACAGGATCTGAGCTTAAGATAGCTAATAGTAAGAATGGTGACAATTTATTTATATTAAGTATTCTAATTTTATAAAGATGACTCTGATACACTATTTTTGTATCGTATTTTGTAATAATTGCACAAGTGCCTATCAAGTATGTTCCATCCTTTACCATCAGTAAGTCATCCTCTTGAATATCTTGCTTTAGTTTATACTGGTTATAAATTTCTTCACTTACCCCTTGTTTTGGATCGATTTTTACCTCCCAATTAGATATATCAGAAGTTCTAACGAATGGGATGTTTCCACTACCATAATTCATTCCGCCAATTTCGTTACCACGTTTAATTTCTAATACTCCGGCTTTAATTAATTCACCGATCGTTATTAACTTATGAGAGGATTTTATATCATCTAAAGTTGAATCAACTTCGGGATTGTAATATCGAGGAGCTAAAACATTATCAACAATATTTCTATATTCAACTGCATACCCGTTATGATCGAAACTACCTAGATTGTTTGAAGAAAACTGATCATATTTAATAAGAATTTCTGGTAAATCATCTTTATCTATTCTTTGACCTCGGCTATTTTTACCGCACCACTTAGCTTCTGCCATAAATAGATGTGGTCTCTTTTGCTCAGATTTACCATCTTTTTGTAAAACTAACAGCACGGTTTTTGTATGAGTACCTCCCTTACCTGATGTTTTGAATAACGCTTCCGGCATTCCAATTACAGCCCTAATAATTGTATTGTCTAGGATGTGCTGAACAACATATTTGTATCCTTTACTAGACATAAGGCTTTCTGGAATAACCATTCCGAGTCTTCCACCTGGTTTCAATAAACCAATACACCTTTCCACGAATAAGACTTGTGGTGGAACAGAGCGCAACAATTCATTTGTTTTTACATATCTTTTCGAGCTTGAATCAAAATCCCACTTATATCCAAGTTCAAAAGTTTTTTGAGTTTTATCTGAAGTCGCAATAATCTTAGACCCAAAAGGTGGATTTGTAAGGACAATATCAAATTTGCCGATAGAATCGTTTATCTCAAATTCTTTTTCGTCATCAGGCTTCCAAGCTAGAGAATCGGCGCAATAAACTTTTGCTTGTGCCAAAGTAATTAGAGACAATCTAGCAGAAGCCAGTTCAGAAAGATATCTATCTTTATCCGTTCCAAACACTGTTTTAGCAATAATGTCAGATTGGACTCCGTTACTAATTAGCCATCTTGCACTTGCGTTAAGAAAAGATCCAGATCCACATGCTGGATCAATAATAGTTTCTCCCTGTCGAGGTTTTATAAGCGAAACTAGCAAGCTAACAACATTTTGAGGCGTAAAGAACTGACCTTCCTGGCCTCTAATACTATCTCCTACAAACACCTCATATGCGTCGCCAAAGGGATCCTCTTTTA
>JBDRCK010000042.1:0-4842 GCA_043821785.1 bacterium
TTTACCAGATTCTTGCTGAATTATCTGGGATAATCTCTTTTCTTCAAAACCAAAAAATCTAGTTTCTTTCCCCCAGTCGATTCTGACTTTTGAATAAATGTTTCTGGATGAAAAAATTATTAAAACAATTATCAAACTTATAGAAACTTCTTTGAATTTATTTTTCAGCAAGAACGCAAACAATATTGGCGCAATCACTAGTGAAAGTTGAAAATGGAAAAAGGAAAATCTGGGATAGACTGTTAAAAGGCTGCAAAGAAAAAAAAGAAAAGAAAGTATAAAATTATTATTTTTAAAATGTTTTTTTAATCCAAATAAGAGAGTCGTAAGTGGAATAAATAAAATAATAAGTGTTAAAAAATCACCTCTAGTAATACCCATTCTTACGTATCCAGGAAACTTGGTCCAGTATTTTGAAGGATATATTAAAGTCCAATTAAGAAAATCATAAAAAGCTCTTTCTTGAATGAGTCTTATTAAAAAGGCTAAACCCATTATTAAAGGTCCTAAAAATACCAATAGGATATCTTTAAGTTTAAATTTCTTGATAAGAAGAAAAATAACAGTAGCAACAAAAAATATTCCTGAAGTTTGTTTAATAAGAGTTGCTATAGCAAGAAAAATACCAGAAAGAACTAAATTTCGTTTGATATTCTTTTTTTCAGTTACTTCAAAAAGAAAAAACAAAGACAAAAGAATCGGGGTTGTAGTAGCAAAATCAAACCAAAGCATATTTCCATCCAAAAAAGGCTGAGTCAAAACATAAAACAGTAAAGGAATAAAAGAGTGCAGACTCTTTTTCAAAATTTTCTTTGATAAAAGAAATATTAATACATCATTTGCTAAAACCAGCAAATAAGTAAAAATTCTCAAAGTTAGTACTTTATACCCAAAAATCTTATAAACTATTGAAAGAGCCATTGTAAGAAGAGGCGGATAAGGATGAATCATATCTTTATAGATTAAAAATCCATTATTCCGAAGATAAGGATATGAAAACATTTCTGGCCAAGCAGTAAACTTCAAACCAAAAAGAATAAATATATGAACAAAGGTAAATACCAGAAGTATTAGAAAATCGTTTTTCTTAATCATTTTTCTCCAATTATAGTTATTGCTGTACCTTTATTAATAATTTTTTCAATAATATTCATGGGCAAACCTAATAAGTCGGTAACAAATCTCTTTTTTAATCCCGATAAAGACATCCATAATTCCAACAAGGGTTTTTGATAATCAAATATTCCCGACCGGGTCTCAGAATATTTAACCTTAAAATTACTTTTTTCTAGAAGTTTAGTTAGAGAATCTTTAGTAAATTGATAATTATGTTCTTCCGGTAAAAGAAAGGAGAACCTTTTTCTAAAAATTAGAGAAGAAAGACTTACAAAATTTGGAACATCTATAAAGACAATTCCACCTTTTTTTAGAATACTATGCACTTTCTCTAAAACTTTAAGGGGATTGTCCATATGTTCCAAAGTGTGGTTTAAAATAACAACATCATATTTATTTTTAGGTAAATTTATCTCTTCAAAGTTTTTATTTATTACCTCTATTCCTTTTTTGCTTGCATATTTTGCACTCTCTGATGGTTCGATTCCCAAAACTTCCCAACCTTCGTCTTTAAAAAGTTTTAGAAGTACCCCAGTTGAAGAACCAATATCAACCACTCTCCCTTTTTTGGAAACAAATCTATTAATAATTTCAAGCCTTTTTGAAAATATATTTCTAAATTGTTTTTCTGAAGATAAATATTCTTCATCTCTATGATAATTTTTTAAAACCTCCTCTTTTTCTCTTTCAGTTTTAACTAACCCACATTTTGTACACTTTACTACCTGCCAAGTATTTTCTTTATACAAAACTTTAAAATTATCACTGTTACAGAGAATGCATTTTTTCATTAAGATAATTTATACCTTTTTTGCCTCTACAATCAAAATCATTCCAAAAAGCGTTGCCATGAAGGGAAGAATAATCTTATCTGGTAACCTTTTACTAACGCCAATCTTTTTCCGAATTTTAAAACCACATTTAGACAAAAGTTTAGAAAGTATTGATAAATTAAAAAACCTTATATGCAACCATTTCCAGGGTGGATTTCCACTCCATTCTGTATCCTCAATATTGCCTGTAATTAAATGGAATATTCTATACCTCCAATAAGCAATGTTGGGAAATGATAAAATTAACCTACCTTTATCTTTTAATACCCTATTAATTTCTTTAAGTACTTGTTCTGGATCAAAAAGATGCTCTATGTTGTCACCCCAAAAAACGCAATCAAAACTATGATCTTTAAAGGGTAATTTTTTCTCTATATCTATTCTGACAGTTTTAATACCTTTTCCCTGAGCTATCTTTAAAGCTCTCTCAGAAATGTCAGCACCAATTATTTTAATGCCTTTATTATTTTGTAAATATTCAGAAACTATCCCCTCACCACAAGCTAAATCCAATACTGTTTCTTTCTCAATAAACAGATCAGGCAAAACTAAATTTCTCTCATAAGAAAGAAAATCATTTTTACCACCATGTTTTAACCAATAAGAATTGTAATATTTACTAACTTTCATAGTATTTTCCTATAAAGAAAAGTCTATATAGATTTTTACAGTGTTTCAATAAAAAGGCAAAAAAATAATAGGGCATATTAACACTTAACCATGATGAAAGAATAAATTTTGGTCTTTTTTCAAAAAATACTTCGGGGTAATAATAATCCAAAGGAAACTTATTTCCCAAGTCATATTTATACTTTTTACTATCTTTAGTACTTCTTTGTAAATGGCTTGCATGAAGATAATAATTTTTAGCAAAAACCATTCTACTTTCTGGAAAATCCTGAATCTTTGTCCCATTTTTATCAACATAAGCTTCATTGGGATAAATTCCTTTAATGGTCAGTCCTTCAAAGTTTCTAATAGCTCTTATATTAAAATGCCCCCTTCTATCCTTTAGCTGATATCTACCAGCCTCTTCACTCTGATAATGATAAATATCTCCTACTAACATCTTTACTGGAGAAACGATCAAATCAATCGTGTCTTTATACCTATATATAGTATCCACAATCTCCTTTATTGCATCACTGTGCCAAATCTCATCCCCATCTAAAACAAATATCCAATCTGAATTTGTTTTCTTAATCATCTCGTTTCTTAACTTAGAAAGTTCTTTGGAAGTACATTTACCTTTTTCCTCAAAATGAATTTTTTTACTTTTAATGGACTTAATTATCTCGCATGTTTTATCAGTACTTCCTGTATCCCAAACATAAATTTCATCAAGAAAATCTATTACTGAATTTATTGCATACCAAATAAACCTTTCTTCATTTTTAACTAAACAATGTCCTACAATTTTCATTCTTCTTTCTTATAAAGTCTTTTTACTACCCAACCGAAAGGTAAAACAAAATTAAAAATATTTCCTATTAGCATACTGATAGCAGCACCAACATATCCGTAACTTTTAGTTAAAAACCAACCAAAAAATGAAACTGTCAAAAGATGAACCAAAGAAATATAAACAAAAACTTTAGGATATGAAAAATAGTAAAAAATTGCAGAATGAGAAGGAATAGAAATAAGAAAAATTGCCTGACTAATAAGAAGTATTACAAGGGGCAAGGAACTAGATAAATATTCTGTTCCATAAAGCTTGGGAATAACAAAACAGGAAAGAGGAACACCAAATATTATTCCAACAACTGCCAAAAATATTACAAACATCTGTAATTTCTCCAAATATTTTTTTACATCAAGATTAGAATTAAAACTTGCTAGTTTTGGTGCTACAACTGTAGCAAGAGCCAATACAATAGAAGGAACAATTGAAGAAAGGTTTACCGCTACAGAATAAATACCAACTTCTTTTAAGGACAAAAGCCTAGTTGTAATAAAAGTATCAACTCGGGAAGAGACTGCAACTATTAAAGTAAAAATGGCAATCCATTTGTTGTAGTTAAAAAGTTCTTTTGATACCTCATTTTCATTTTTTGATTTAAAAAAACTAGGAATAAATATAAGACCTACAAAAAAACCTACGAAAGGAATTAATATGTAAAGATAAATACTGTTATTCACATCAACAAAACTAAAGTAAACTAAGAACCCCAAAACAATAAGTCTTAATAGATTAATAGAAGTAGTCAAGAAACTCCAAACGGCAAACTTCTGGATTGCCTGGATAGAACTTACAACAAAAGAAAAAAGCATAGAGGTGGCAGCTCCCAAAAGAGACAGTCTTAAAGCAAATAATAGTTCAGGTTTCTGAAGCAGATTCTTAGTAACAAAAGGCATTAAAAACCAACCTAAAATATTTAAAGCTATTATTGATAAAATCTTGATTTTAAATGCATATTTTAAAATTTGTTTAACTCTCAAAAGATTCTTACCATAATATCTACCAACAAACCTGACAATTCCTGTATCTATTCCAATATTTGCAATGCTAGCAAGAAGTGCAATTGAGGCAGTAGTAACAGAAAAAATTCCAAATCCAATAGGCTCCAGCATCCTGGCTAAGAAAATATAAAAGATCAAACCTAATACTCCACTAAGAATAGTTCCTGTAGATGTAACTAAGGTTTGTTTAAAAGTGTTGGTGGCAATTATAGATTTAATTCTCATTCTCATTCTTTCTTCCTGCAAACGACAAAAAAACTATGATAACAGTTAAAAAAGAAATTAAACTAAAATAAAGCCCCCATCTAAATATCTCCTGTCCACGAAAAATAAGAAAAAGATTGGTCCAGCTATCTTCTACATAAAAACCATTAACCATTGAATAAAAAGGCAAAGAATTATAATAATCATAACCTTTCTTTAAATTCCA
>JBDRCK010000043.1:0-7467 GCA_043821785.1 bacterium
CAAATTGTTGGGGTTATTGATGTAAAAAATGCAATAGATTTAGGAAGTCCTTCAATTTTTGTAAATAACCAGCAAAATGTTGGGATTGGAAATACAAATCCAAATTATAAACTTGAAGTGACTGGTGATATTGCAGCAAACTCATTTATTAACACATCAACAAGAAGTGTTAAAAAAGATATTTCTTATTTAACAGAAACTGACAGTAATAACTTCCTTGAAAAAATTAAAAACTTAAAGATTGCAAAATATCACTATAAAAATGAGTCGAATAATAATCCTTTAAGAATAGGATTAATTGCTGAAGACTCTCCTTCTGATGTTCTTTCAAATAACGGAAAAGGGATTGACCTTTATAAATTGACAACTCTTGCAATTGGAGGAATACAAGCTCAACAGAAAGACTTAGAAGATATAAAAATTAGAGTCGCAAAACTTGAAACAACACAAGTTCAAGATAAAATCAATGCAAATCAAAACACTATAACGCTTATTATTAATGAAATAGCAAGCATTAAAAATGCTATTGCTTCACTCACTACTTCGCTCGGAGAGCTTCGAAGTGCAAGCCAAAATGACATTTTAACTCTTCAACAAAGGGTAGATTCGATAGTTAACAATATTTTAACTGCTAAAAATATTGTTGCTGAAAATATAACATCAACTATTGGCAAATTCACAAATCTTACAGCAAGCAATAAAATAATTTCACCAGTAATAGAAACAGAAACTTTAGAAGTAAAATCTGAAGCACGAATTCCAAAACTCGAAACAACTGAAATAAAACCAGAAAATAAAGAAGTAATAATTAATCTTTCAGAAAACAACGATATTGAAAAAGGACAGCTTTCAAAAGTAATTATAAAAGGACTTAACAATAGCAAAGTTGCAGAATTAGACTCTGCTGGAAACGCCCGCTTTCAGGGGGATCTTTCAGCGAGGCACGCTACGTTCTCTGGAACATTAACGTCTGGGAAAATTGATACAAAAGACGGTCGCTTTCAGGGAAACCTTTCAGCGAACCAAGCTTCTATATCGGGCAAACTTATAGCGAAAGAAATCGAGTCTGACAGCCTAAATAATATTACTAAAAACTTACAAAATACACGTTCGGATATTGAAAAAGTTTCAAGTAAAAGTTCAGAAATTGAGATAAATATTAATGACATTCAAAAGTTATTAGCAGACATAAGAACACAACCAATTTCAAATACTAACAATTATCAAGAAGTTGGAAGTATTACAGTTCCTCCAGAAGAAATACAAACGCAACAATTAACTGGAGATACTTTATTAAATAATTTAAGTGTTACAGGTGATTCGAGCTTATATAATGTTTTTGTTTCAAATTCTTTAACTGCAGGAAATCTACATTTTGAAGATAATAAAATACAATCATTTGGTTTTGAATTAAAATTAACCGCACTTTCAAGTATTAACTTACTTGACGGGCAAGTAATAATATCAAAAACAGGGGGGCTAACCACCAAAGGAACTCTTACAGCTCAAGCAGGTATAAAAACAAACAAAATAGAACCGCTCAACAAAGGAGAAAATGTTTTTGTTCAAAATCTTGAAACAAACAAAATACAGATATCTGACAAGTATTTAGATGCTACATCTTCAGCTTCTGTGATTACCGCAGCTGATAACTTCAAAGAGAACGGAATCTATTCCCCTGCTATTAAAACAGATGCCCAATCAGCAGGTATTGCACTGATAACAAAACAAGACGAAGATTTAATAATCTACAATGATTCTATAAAAACAGATTCTCTTGTCTACCTTACTCCAACAGTAAATACAAATGGAAATAATCTATCAGTAGTTGAAAAAGAAACCTGTTCAAGTAATAAAATTGGATGTAAACCGTACTTCAAAGTCAAAAGTAGTAATCAAAATCATGATGATATTAAGTTCAATTGGCTAATTATTAATTAAACTCTAAATACTAATCTCTAAACTCTAAACAATATCAAAACACAAAAGTTATAAATACAAAAAGCTTTTTTGAGTTTAGAATTTAGATATTTGAGTTTGTTTAGGATTTAGAAATTAGAGATTAGAGATTAAATTTTTGGTGTTGAAAAATAAAATAAAAAGTGAAGATATTAATTTTTATGAGCGGGGAACCTCGAGAAATCGAGGTAGGGCTCCTTTGCGAATTAAAAATTTAATATCGAGTTTTTTTTGCTATTGATAATTATATTTTTTAAGTTTAAAATTTAGAATTAACTATTGTTTATGATAAAAATAATCGAGAAAATTCAATCTATTATTCTATCTACTTTTTATTTCATATTTCCTTTGTTTTTCTTAACATATACATCTGATCCGTTTGGAATAAGTAAATTTTATTTACTTGCATTTACTGGTCTCTTACTCTTATCTTTAACCACTCTATCAATCCTCACAACCCGAAAACTCATATGGAAAAAAAGTCCTTTTGACGCACCAATGTTATTATTTATTTTGACACTTCTAATATCTCTAGTTTTTGTATCTCCAAATAAAATATCAGCTGCTTTAAATGTAAATTATGGAGTAGTTTCAATATTTTTCTTAAGCCTTATCTTCTTATATACTTCAACTTTAAAAAATAAAAAAAGCATACTTTCATCACTCAACCTATCTGCAATTATTATCGCAATTTTATCAATAATATCGCTTTTTCAACCTTTTAAAAATGTAGGTTTACCACAACAATTAGACTTTTTAAAATCTCCGTACTTTACTCCAATAGGAGCTCGTTTTGACCTAATATTACTTTCTTTATTTATGTCAGTTTATTGGGGAACAAAAATATTTTTAAAACTAAAAGTTGGAAAAATCGAAGTTAATAAGCTTTGGTATCTCTTTATATTTTTTATACTTTATCTCGTTGCTGCCGGAGCTGCTATATTTTCCATTGTAAAACCACTTATCCCAAACCTTACATTCTATCTTCCATCCTATAAACACTCTTGGTTTGCAGCAGTTGAAACTTTAAAAAGCATACTCTCATCTCTTTTTGGAGTAGGTGTTGATAATTTTTCAAATATATTTGCAAGAATTAAAGATCTATCATTTAATCAATCTGACCTTTGGAATAATACAATCAGTTATTCACGATCAACAATCTTACACATATTTACAACTACAGGGCTTTTTGGATTATTGGGATTTTTATCTATAGTTTTTTCTTCACTAGGTAGTCTTGGTAAATTAGATAAAGAAAAAAAGAACTCTATACTTCCTATGTTTGTATTTATGTTTCTTGCAATGCTTTTGGTTACTCCTTCTTTATTTTTATTTTTCCTTTTCTTTGTAACGATTGCTGTGATAAACAGCGAAATATTAAAAAATGAAGATTCAAAAACTTCAATAGATCTAAAAGATCTAATACCTTTACATTTTGGAATTATCTTAGTTTTAGTACTTTTTATAGGAACATCTTCCTATCTCTTAGGAAGAACATATGCGGCTTCTGTATACTCAAATAACGCTATATTAAATTTAAACAAAGGCAATCTTTCAAGCTCATATAGAGACCAAAGAAACGCAATAAATCTAAATCCTTATAATGAAAATTACAGAACGTTTTTCTCACAAACTAATCTTTTATATGCAGATACAATAATAAAAAATGCAAAAAAAGATGAAAACAATCAAGTACAACTTGCAGAAGATGAAAAACTACAAGTATCACAAGCAATTCAACAATCAATAAGCGAAGCTAAAAACTCTGTTGCTCTAAATTCTCTTTCACCTAAAAACTGGGCTGGTCTTGGAGATATTTACTCAAATTTAATAAATGCAACTCAAGGTTCTGATTCATGGGCTATATCAAGTTATCAACGGGCAATTAATCTTGATCCAAACAATCCTGCTTATAGAGTAAAGCTTGGATCTGTATATTATCTTTTAGGAAAATATCCAGACTCAACTATTTTGTTTAGACAAGCAGTTACATTAAAACCTGATTGGGCAAATGCAAGGTATAATTTAGGTTGGTCTTTGTATCAACAAAAAGATTATCAAAGCGCAGCAACTGAAATGAAAACTGTCTTAACACTACTTGATAAAAACAAAAACCCACAGGATTATAAAAACGCAAAAGAAACATTTGACAACTTTAAAAAACAAGTTGATTTAACGCAACTTGAACAACAAAAAGCAAGCCAAGGTGAAAATTTAAATCTTCCACAACAATCTTCTCCACAAATTTCTCCAAAAATTGATCTTCCACAAACAGCCTCACCAGAAGCTAAATAAGCCGAACTCAAGCTAATTTAGAATTGACCTAATTAATCTAATTATTCTAATTGACCTAATCAAGCACCAAAAATCAAATTACAAATAACAAATAAATATTAAATAATAAATTCAAAATAATAAACCATTATTTTATATTTGTTGCTTTTAATTTAAAGCTTATTTGTGATTTGAGATTTTAGATTTGGTATTTCTTTAGACCAATTAGTGCAATTAGAAATTAGTAATTTGTTATAATTATATCTCCATAATTTATGCAATCTTTATTAGATTTCCTTCTTTTTCTAAAAGAATATTTTCAAAAAAAATCCGTTAATTTCGGTAAGAGATTTGAAAAGTTTAAAGATATAATTGTCGCTGTACTAGTTGTAAAAAGGGGTAAATATTCTTCCTCGTTTTTAAACACGTCCTTTTTAATTCTTGTAATTGCAATATTTATTGCGGGCCCAGCTATCGCAGAAAACAATCCTTTCCTCGGTCTTATTGAGACTAGACAAGGAAATTTACAAGCTGCTGTTGTCTCATATAATCCATCCGAAAGTTCGTTAAGTACAATTATTTCAGCAAAACCAAGAGACAAAGTTGTTGAATATGAAGTTTTAGGTGGAGATACTCTTGAAACAATTTCAAAAAAATTTAATGTTTCTGTGGATTCTATTAAATGGGCAAACAACCTAAATTCAGATACTATAAAACCTGGTGAACTACTTAAAATTCCACCAGTTACAGGTATGGTACATAAAGTTGTCTCTGGAGAAAATGTCTACTCTATTGCTAAAAAATATAATACTGACGCACAAAAGATTGTAAACTTCCCATTTAATGATTTTGCTAATCTTGATACGTTTGCGCTTACTTCAGGACAAACTTTATTTGTCCCCGATGGGGTAGCTCCAGCTGCTCAACCAAAATATGCACCTCAGCAATTTGTTGCACAAATTCAAGCTGGAGTCAGAGGAAACTCAACCTTTATATGGCCAACTTCCGGTTCTATTAGTCAAAACCCTGTTTGGTATCATATGGCTCTTGATATACAAAATCCAAGCTCTCCACCAATAATAGCATCTGACACAGGAACTGTAATTTATGCAGGTTGTCTAAATTATGGATATGGGTGCCATATAATAATTAACCATGGAAATGGATTTGAAACTCTGTATGGACATTTATCAGGTATTGGTGTTTCCCCAGGTCAAATAGTATCACAGGGTCAACAGATTGGAATAATGGGATCCACAGGAAGGTCAACAGGAACGCATTTACATTTTGAAATAATAAACGGAGGAGCGCAACAAAATCCACTCAATTATTTACAGTAGTAAATAATTGAAATATAAAATTCTAAATCTCAAATCACAAATAAGCTTTAAATTACAAGCAATAAAATATAAAACGCGTTTATTACTTTTAATTTAAAATTTAATATTTATTTGTTATTTGTAACTTATAATTTGTGATTTTTTTTCCATGCTTCATACAGCCTGAGTAAAGCTACTTCATAAACCGCTTGTTTTAATGATATTTTTTCTTTCCTTGACCTATTAAATATTTTATCTGTTGCTTTTTCTAATATTTGCTTTAGCTTATTTGCGTATTCTAAATCGCTCATTTTTTTACCATTTATACCTTGAAGCCATTCGAGATATGAGCCTATAACTCCTCCAGAATTAGCTAAAACATCAGGAATGATAATAACCCCTTTTTTAGTTAGATATTCGTATGCTTCATCTGTGACTGGACCATTTGCCATCTCAACTATTATTTTGGCCTTAATTTTGACCATATTATGCCTATTTATAACGTTTTCCAAAGCAGATGGTACAAGTATGTCAACAGGCATCGCTAGAAGTTCTTCGTTTGAAATTTGCCTTCCTCCGCTAAGATCACATACTCCCCCTACACAGTAGCATCCAGCAAGGCTTCCTTTCTTTTTTTTACAATCCATAATTAATGGAATATCTAAAGAAAGTAAGTCTGAAACTCGGAACTCTAAATTCGAAATTCTAAACAAATTAGAATTTTTCGTTCGTTTCGGATTTCGTACTTCGTACTTCGGATTTAGTTTTATTATTCCTCCTTTTGAATCAGAAACTGAAATTATTTTAAGGTTATTTCTTGTTGCCTCATCAGCAAAAAAATAACCTACATTACCAAAGCCTTGAATCGCTACGCTCAAAGCATCAAAATCTAAATTCCAAGCTCCAAAATATTTTTGATTTAGAATTTTTGATTTAGAATTTATTTGTGATTTGTTATTTTTAGCTTGTGATTTGAGTTTTGAAAGTATAGCTTTCAAAACTATTACTCCTCCTTTTCCTGTTGCGCTTTCTTTACCTTGAGCGCCTCCTTCACTCACATTTTTTCCTGTAAAAGCAGCCCTTAAATAATTTAGTTTCTGATTGTCATCCTTAACTTGCTCGCCTCGCTGCGAAGCGGGATTGAGGATCTGGTTTACGTTAGATTCCCGATCATACTTTGTCAAGTCTACGTCTGACGAGTCGGAGCCGGGAATGATATTTTTTTTTCTTTTTACTTTTTCCTTTTTACTTTTTATCTTTACATATTCGTCAACCATCCAAGAAATAATTTTTGCATTTGTATTAACATCAGGAGCAGGTATGTCATGCTTTGGACCGATAAATGGAACAAGAAATCTTACATATTTTTTTGATACTTGCTCAAGTTCATTTTCAGTTAACTCTTTTGGATCAAGGCTTATTCCTCCTTTTGCACCACCATATGGTAAATCAACTGCAGAATTCTTTATTGTCATTAACATTGAAAGGGCCTGTATTTCTCCCTTTGATACTTGAGGATGAAATCTAATCCCTCCTTTATAAGGTCCTAGTAAGCTATTATGTTGAATTCTGAAAGCTTTATATTTTCTCGTTTTATCAAGTTTAATTTCAAATTCTATTATATTTTCTGGTTTTAAAATGTAATCTTGAAAATCTTTAGGAAGATCTAATTTTTTAAGAATATCTTTTATCGTTAGCTTTGCGTTTTCAAGTAATTCGTTTGACATAAAAAATAAATTTCTAAATACTAATCTCTAAGCTCTAAATAAATTCTAATGACAAAATTCAAAATTTTAAACTTTTATTTTTATTATTTTGATATTGTTTAGAATTTAGAAATTAGAGATTAGAGTTTCTTTCGAGCCATTTTTCTATTTCAAGTGCTGCAGCAATTCCCATTCCAACAGCTGTTCCT
>JBDRCK010000044.1:0-12789 GCA_043821785.1 bacterium
GAAACAGCGTATTTTCATCCCCGAGACGTCTTCGAAACAAATATCATGGGTACGGTAAATATTCTTGAGGCGTGTCGGAAAGACCCGAATATAGAGGGTATCATTGTTGCATCATCGGATAAGGCATATGGGAAGACAAAAAATAAATATACGGAAAAATCACCGCTTAAGGGCGATCACCCGTATGATGTTTCTAAGTCCTGCGAAGATCTTATAGCACAGACGTATTATAAAACATACGGCATGCCGATTATCATTACCCGGTTTGGAAATGTATATGGAGAAGGAGATTTGCATTTTGACCGTATTGTCCCGGGAATTTGTAAATCTATAGCAATTGGAAAACCATTGGAAATCCGAAGTGACGGGACATATGTGCGGGATTACATATATGTAAAAGACGTTGCAGAGGGTTATCTTTTTTTGATGAAACGAAGCGGCTCGCTTAAAGGTGAAGCGTTTAATTTTTCTTCCAAAGATACATTATCTGTATTTGAATTAATAAATAAAGCAGAAAAAATATTAAAAACTAAAATAAATTATAAAATATTAAATAATGTAAAAAATGAAATACCCTACCAGCATCTTGATGATAAGAAGATAAGAAAATTGGGATGGAAACAATCATATAATTTAGAGGCAGCTTTAAAGAAAGTTTTAGAATGGTATAAATATGATTTTTACAAAAACTAAAATTAAAGGAGTATATCTAATTGAGCTAGAGCCGAAAACAGATGAAAGAGGTTATTTTGAAAGAATTTATTGTGTTAATGAATTTGTAGAGCAAGGAATAAATTTTAAAATAGTTCAAGTAAATCAAGCAATGTCTTTTAAAAAAGGTACCATACGAGGTCCTCACATGCAAAAATTTCCGAAGTCGGAAGATAAATTAATGCAGTGCATAAGAGGTTCGGTATTTGATGTATCAATTGATTTTCGGAAAGAGTCGTTGACATTCGGTCAATGGGTTGGCAATCTGTTAAGCGAAGAAAATAAAAAAATGGTGTTTGTGCCAAAAGGAATTATGCATGGATATCAAGCGTTGGAAGACGGAACTACAGTGTGGTACCCCGTGTCAGAATTTTATTCACAAAAGGATGTAATAGGAATAAGATGGGATGACCCATTTTTTAAGATTGAATGGCCAATAAAGAATGTTATTGCATCTAAAATTGATAAAAATTGGCCGCTGTTTAAAGCCTAAAATGATATATAAAAAAAAATTACCAACAATATCCATAGTTACTCCTACATGGAATTCAAATATAAAATTATTCGAAAGAGTTTTGAAAGAATTAAAAAGACAGACATACCCAAGAGAATTAATTGAGCATATAGTTTTTGATGCAGGGTCAACTAATGGTACGGCGGAACTCGCAAAAAAATACGGATGTAAAGTGACCATACGTGCTGACTTAAAAGTTCAAGAGCAGGTTAGACAAAGCTTAGCAATAAAGAAATCACGCGGAGAACTAGTTTTAATCCTTCAATCTGATAATATCCCTACCTCTAAAATTTGGTTAAAAGAAATGGTACAACCGCTTCTAGATGATAAAAAAATATTTGCAACATTTAGTGCATATAATGATTATGAAAAAAATATGTCTATGATGACTCGTTATCATGCATTTTTCGGTACCTGTGACCCTGTATTATACTATTTAGGTAAGTCAGATAAGATTCCATTAATACAGAAGCGGTGGAATAAGGGAGATGCAATTGGCGAAACTTCAGGTTATTGGATTGTTAAATTTACGAAAGACACTTTACCAACATTGGGGGATAATGGTTTTATGTTTCGTAAAAGTGTTATAAGTAAGGTAAATAAGAATTCAAAGGATTATATTCACGTGGATATGTATATAGATTTGTTAAAACTTGGATATAACACATATGGTGTAATCAAAAATTCGGTTATTCATGTAATAAACCCCGATATAATGACCTATGCAAAAAGAAGAGTCCAGGTAAAAGAAACATATTATGATGGAAATCGAGGGAAAAGAAAGTATTTAGTTTTTAGTTGGAAATCCGGGAGGGATAAATTGAATCTTTTAAAATTTATATTTTTTTCATTAACTTTTATCTTTCCTTTATATGAAAGTGTTAGAGGATATATGAAAATTAAAGATCGAGCTTGGTTTCTTCATCCTTTACTTTCTCCCATAATGTTATTTTCGTATGGATTTTCTGAATTACGATGGTTTGCGAGTAGATTTAAAAAGTAATCCTTGCTCTATCGCTATTTTTACGAGCCAGAGCTAGAGTTTTTACATATAACAAGGTTTGTAATTGGTATCGAGAGTATTTATAATTATGCCTGAAACTTTTCTTATTACTGGAGCGACTGGATTTATTGGAGCAAATATAGTCAGAAGATTAGTTTTTGATAAAAAAAATGTTCATGTACTGACTCGAAATAAAAAACTAAACTGGAGACTTTTAGATATTGCCAAAAGGATAAAGATTCATAATATAGATTTGTTAGATGAAAGTAATGTTAATAAAACTATCATTAAAATCAAACCAACGTATATTTTTCATCTTGCGGCATATGGTTCTTTACCAAGAGAAGATAACATAAAAAACCTTATAGATGTGAATCTAAGAGGAACAATTAATCTTGTAAACGCCGTAAAGCAACATAGATTTAAATTATTCATTAATACTGGTAGTTCGTCAGAGTATGGAATTAAAAATAGTCCCATGAAAGAAATAGACTTAATAATGCCTATAAATGATTACGGAGTCACAAAGGCAGCAGCCACTTTATTTGTTCAAAAGGAAGCAGTGCGTAATAACCTCCCGATTATCACATTTCGTTTATTTTCGGTTTTTGGTCCCTACGAGGAGGCAACAAGGCTTATTCCATATGTTATTCTTTCGGCGATTAATAATAGGCGCATGGACCTTGGTAGTCCTGACAATGTCAGAGATTTCGTATATATAGATGATTTAGTTGATGCTTATCTTCATGCCTGTAAAGTTACTATTGCACCTGGGGAAATATTTAATATAGGGACTGGGAAACAATATAATACAGCTGATGTTGTTAAGAACGTCATGATGTTATCAAAAAGCAAATCTAAAGTTAACTTTGGTGTAGTTAAAAAGCAGGTTAGGCAAGTAGAACCGAAGAGCTGGCTTGCCGATACAAACAAAACAGAAAAGGTTCTAGATTGGCAGGCAAAATATTCTTTTAAGAAAGCGTTGAAAGAATCGATAGAATGGTTCAGGAAAAATCAGAATATATATGACTAATAAATCTATTTTAAAAAAACATGCGGACTACATAAGGAAAAGCGTCATGGAAATGGCATACAATGCTCAAAGTGCGCATACCGGTGGCAGTTTGTCCTGTGTTGATCTTTTAACGGTACTCTATTTTTCCATAATGAAGGTGAATCCACAAAAACCTCTAGATCCGGATAGAGACAGATTCGTTTTCAGCAAAGCACATGATTGCAAGGCATTATATGCCGTACTTGCGGAAAGAGGCTATTTTGATAAGAAAATATTATCAACATATGAGAAAGACGGGGGACTACCCGGTCATTCAACAAAGCAAGTGGTCCCTGGGGTTGAGGTGTCAGCGGGTTCATTAGGTCACGGACTTCCCATTGCCACTGGTATGGCGTATGTAGGAAAAATTGATAAAAAATCACATAGGATATTTGCTATGCTTTCAGATGGAGAATGTGATGAAGGATCCACATGGGAAGCCGTTCTTTTTGCGGGACACCATAGACTGGATAATTTAACCGCAATTGTTGATTACAACAAATTACAAGCATATGGAAGAATAAGCGAGATTTTGGAACTTGAACCCTTTGCTGATAAATGGAAAGCATTCGGTTGGGAAGTGAAGGAAGTAGACGGACATGATGTTAATAAAATAGAGTCCGTCTTAACTAATCTTCCTTTCAAAAAGAATAAACCATCGGTTTTAATTTCCCATACGATAAAAGGATATAAAGGGGTTGGTAGACATGTTAATAAGGTTTCCTCGCAATATATACCGCCAACCAAAGAAGAATACGAAGATTTCATGAAAGAATCAATATGAGAATCGCATTCGTTAATACACTTTTAAAGTTGGCAAAAAAAGACAAGAGAATAATTCTTATCACTGGGGATTTAGGTTTTTCTGTTTTTGAAGATTGCATTAAGGAATTCCCGAAACAATATCTTAATGCTGGAGTAGCAGAGCAAAATATGACAGGTATGGCAGCAGGAATGGCAATGGAAGGAAAAATTCCCCTTCTTTACTCAATTGTTCCATTTGTAACCATGAGGAACTTTGAGCAAATACGAAATGACATTTGCTACCAAAATTTAAATGTTAAAATTGTAGGCGTTGGTTCAGGATTTTCTTATGGAATCTATGGTCATACGCATTATGGTTTGGAAGACATTGGAATCTTACGAACTATCCCGAACATTACAATTCTTTCTCCTGGTGATCCGGTAGAAACAGAACTTGCAACACGCGCTGCATTTACAATAAATGGACCGGTGTATATCCGCTTGGGAAAAGCGGGTGAACCTACTGTTCATAAAATAAAACCCGTATTTACAGTTGGGAAAGGGATTATTGTCAAAAAAGGCAGGGATATAGCTTTGCTTTCTACGGGTACAATGGTTCCTGTTGCCGTGGAGGTTGCTGAACTTTTGAAAAACAAATATTCTGTCTGTGTTGTTTCCATGCACACTATAAAACCTTTGGATGAAATATTAGTTAAGGAACTTGCAAGAAAAATGCGTGGTATTTTTACACTTGAGGAGCATACGATCATAGGAGGGTTGGGTGGTGCTGTTGCTGAGATTTTGGCTGAGAATAATTCAAAAAATGTTTTCAGGCGCTTTGGGTCACCTGATCAATTTAATAAGCTTTTTGGGAGCCAGCAGTATATGAGAGAGAAGAATGGATTATCGGCAACCTGTATAGTAAAAGAGATTCAAAGAATTGTAAAATAGCTATTTTTACTTTGATGGGCATCGCGTTTGTGCCTTTTTTTCCCGATAAACATCACTGCTGGGCTAAACAAATAAGTTTCATAGCCTTTATTACCAAATAATAATCTCAAAGTGGGATTCAGAACGTAGTCTAAGCTGCATATGCCTTTTAATAAATAGTATTTTAGACCTTTTTTGTTCATAGGAAGTCTCAATTTTAGCGTACCGTAATTCCCACAATACACTTTCTCAGCACCAGGAATTTTGCATAGCTTTTCCAGTACGTCTTCATTCATGATATCAAGATTGTGATTCTTTAAAAGATCTGGTCTAAAAAACTTAAGTCTTAGAAGATTAAATCCTTTAAAGCGCGGAATTTGAATTATAAAGTAACCGCCTGGTTTTAATAAATCCAAGTGAATTTTAATTGCTTTTTTCGGTGGAATTATGTGTTCTACAAACCCATACGAAAAAACCACATCAAAATGATTTTTGTATTTTGCGAGAAAATTTTTGTCAAAAGCATCTCCAACTATTGTTTTAACCCCATTTTTTTTTGCAATTTTTGCAGCTTCTTTTGAATATTCAATGCCAACGGGTTTATATCCGATCATCTTAGCAATTTTTTTTAGCAATTTTCCATCTCCGCTTCCTATTTCACAAATTACTGGTTGATTCTTGGTAGGGCCGTGGTATTTTGGCAAATAACTATTAATAAGAGAATCACAAAGAAATATATCGTATGAAGTAAATACCCCCGCTTTCAGTTTTACCTGAAGAGGAATATTATCGCTGTAATAATTTTCCCAATCTTGTAATTTATGCAGATTTTTAACGTCCATTAGGATAAATATAATATAAACAATTTAGTTTAACAACAGTTAAATACAGCCAATGAATTATTATGCAATTTCATATATAATACTAATTCGAATTATAAAGAAGCAACAATATGGTAAATAAACCATTTTTTTCTATTATCATTCCTACCTATAATAGAGCTCAAGATCTTGAATTCGCTCTGTATTGTATCTTACGGCAGAATTTTTTGAATTTTGAAGTTATTGTTTCAGATAATTGTTCTACCGACAACACAAAAGGAATTGTTGAGTCCTATAAAGACAAAAGAATACGATACCTTAAGAATAAAAAAAATATTGGAGTTATATTGAACCTAAGAAAAGCGATAACGTATGCATGTGGTGATTATGTATTCCTTCATAGCGATGATGATTTCTTGCTTTATGAAACGTCTTTGCGGGAAATATCTATGACGATTAAAAAACATAATCTGGGATATATTCGTGTAAATTATATTTGCCTTACACCTGACAAGAAACGGATATTTGACTTTAGAGTAAATAAGTCATTTGTAAACAACAGATACCTATTACAACATTCAGAAAATGATAAAGTATTATCATTCATTCTCGGTTCAGATCCTGCTTTTGTTACAGGAATTATTTATAAAAATACTTTGCCTGATAATATAACAGTAATTAATTCTGAGCTTCTTGCTTGGATAAAAATACTTTTCTTTACATCTAAAAATTGGGGGGCCTACTTTATCGCAAAACAACATATTATCGCATCCTGGTCCACCTGGAGGACTAATCCGGGTCAATCTAATCCGCTCTATTCATTGATACAAGGAAAATTGTCTTCAGAAAATTACCTCAATTTTATTAAAGAGCAATTAAATAAGGAATCTTATAGAGAGTTTTTAAAAACTCAATTAATGAGAATTTATGTGAGAATGCTTCCTGCAATAAAACTCTATACAGGGAGAAAAAATATGCTACAATTGTCCGTAAGATTAAGATACTTAGATAGAGAGCTTGAAAATAATATTTTTTTTTGGGTTTATCTAGTCCTCGCTTTAATTTTGCCTAGATTCTTATTGAAATTTATCAAAGATTTATTCTTTTTTAAATATTCAAGGTTTTCAAAGAGTAGAAATAATGAACAAATATCAAAAAAAATAGGAATGCTTGAGGAGAAATTCCTGCATAATTAAAATTATATCTAAAAGATTTGCTGTTGTCCTAATTATTTTGTCTTTAGTTATATAGTTTTTGACTGTAGGTAATTGGATTTTTGGTAACAAGATTTTATCTTTCTGGGATTCATCTGTACCATTCGATCCAAAAAATTTATTTTAAATATGAATAAAAGAAAATCTTTAAAGATTGCTGTACTGATATTGTTTATTTTCTTTATCTCTATCCTAAGCGTTTATCGCTGGTTTGAAGGAGGTACTATTCTTTATTATTGGGATGCATTTATTCCATTTGACATAAAATATTACTTTACTTTTCTACAAAGTTGGCAGTCCAGAGTATTCCCCGGAAATACCAATGCCGCCTTTAACTGGGTGTTATATATTTTTCCTATATCTTTATTAGAGAACATATTCGACAGCCTTTCTATGGCACAAGCATTTATATATATTGGATTAATTTTCTCCTCAATTATAAATTTTTATCTACTACTTCGTTATCTATTTAATTTAATTTTAATGGATAAAATAAAAGAAAATATTGCGGTTTTGACTAGCATTATTTTTTCTATACTGTATGCACTTAATCTTTATACATTTTATTCTGCATATTTTATGTTTAATCCTGAAGCCTATATCTTAGCTTTTCTTCCGTTAAATATTCTTGCTTTGTTGCATTTTTTCCCCTTGGATGAAAGTGAGAAATTAAAAAATCAGAAATTTTGGATTTTTGTATTTTTCCTTAGTTTATTTTTAATGTCTCCAGGGTTTGTTACTTATGTTTTTTTTGCTCAATACATAGTGTGGGTTTTTATATTTTTGGTATTTTATTTTTTGTTTTCAAAAGAAAAATACAAAAAGAAGTTTTTAAATATTCTATTGTTTTTTCTTCTAATTATTTTAGCTAATTGGTGGTGGTTTTTTCCTTTTCTTCTTAATATCCAATCCTCTTATGCCGTGCAGAGGTTTACGACCGATACTACATCATATATTGAGTCAAGTAGTAAAAATGGATATCTTTTTAACGCAGTAAGGCTTATTGGAAGTTCATTGATGAATAGTAATCAGTTCAGCTGGACCTCGTTATATTATGACAAAAATCCTTTCAATTTTGTTTTGTTTTTCTTTCCTTTTCTTATTATCTTTTTACTTCTTAGGATTAAATTACTTGTCAAAAAAAAGATTTTACTCTTCATATTTACGATTTTTTTGGTCTCCTTATTTTTAGTAAAATTGGGAAACCCGCCGTTTGCGGGTCTTACTGTTTGGGCTTTTAAACATATTCCTTTTTTTGATGCGTTTAGGGATGCATACCAAAAAGCAGGGTTATATTATATATTTTCCTATTTTATATTATCTTTCATTGGATTTAATTTGCTTACATCTTTTCTGATGGAGAAAAATAATAAAGTTTTGATTTATATAACTTACTCTCTTTTATTTTTAGGAGCAATTGTTATGACGGGACCTTTTTTTCTATTTAGAACAGACAACATTATAAAATTAGACCATATATATAACGGAAAAAAAATTACTTTCAGTGCAAAAACAAAAATACCCAAGGAGTATTATGATTTAAAAAATATTCTTGAGAAAAATTGTACAGGTAAAACAACTATAGTTATACCTCGTGGATCTGCAATAACCAATGCGTTTTGGCTTAAATATGGTACATCATATATAGGGCAGGACATTTTATCTCACCTTGTAAATTGTAATTTTATATCGAAAAAAATAGCAGAAAATGATCCTGACGCATTTACAAGTGCGCCATACGTTTTTTTACAAAACAACGATTTTTCCTCCTTCAAAAATTATCTATTGCAAAATGATATTTCTTTAGTCTTAGTTAAGAAAGATAGTATTCCATTTACTTACACAAGCTGGTTTCAAGTCGATCCGCAAAAAACTATAGTCGAGATTGAAACAGATAAGGACATTGAAAAAATATACGAAAATGATTTTTTCAATCTGTACAAGCTTAAGACTGAAAGTCTTAATACATTTGGTTTCAATTTGTCGCAAAACATAATTTATACTAATTCTCCACTATCAACTACAGTTGATTACGCGATTCTTTCTAAGGCAATCGGTTCTGAAAGCGGAAATTTAATAATAAACAAAAGCAATAATTTTAAAAAATATTCAGGTTCTATAAATCAATACGTTTCGGTTGGAAATTGTGTAGGATGCGTTCAAATTTCAAGCAAAGATCTTTTAAAGGTAAATTCTCAAAATGACCTTTTTCAAAACGTCAAAGCTTTTCTAAAGAAATATTTTAAATTTTTAAATAAAAATGAATCTGTGGATACAAAAATTAGTAAAAACTTAATAAATTCAACTTACGAATTTAATAAATTATTGCAGTTTATAAAGGATAAGAAAACAGATGAGGTTAAAAAAAGTGTGTATATATATACAAACTATATTACGCAAGTTTTAAATTACCTTAAACAATATAACCAATCTTTTTTCGATAGAAATCAAAAATTTTTAGAAACTCAAAATTACTTGACAGCACAAAATAATAGTTTATTTAATATTCTAAGCCAAGATGGGGAACAAATAAAAAATTCAAGTATAGAAGTTTTGCTCAATTTTATGCTTTTATACCAAAATAAAAGTCTCGACTATGTTAATAAAAATGCTTGGCAAACGGACAAAGAAAATAAAATTTATAGAGTAAGGCTCGACATTGCAAAAGAAGGAGATTATGAATGTAAGTCTAACACGTTTACGCAAGGAATTTATCCTACTAAAATTGCTTTAGATGGAGAAAACCCAAGTACTATAGATGGCAGTTATCATTTTAAAAGAGGAAGCTATCCTATTTCGATTAACTATGAAGTACTCAGTGCGGTAAATTTGCCCGAAATTGGAATAGGTCCAATTAAAGAAATTGCGCTTGGTAAATTACCAAATGGCTCTTACGAACTATCATTTAATACGGATAAAGTTAATAAAATCCTTTTTGTTCTTATAACAAATAAAAAAATAGATTTGAACAATTTCGTAAAAGGCTCTTTTGACCCTCTTTCGCAGAGTTTAAAGTACGAGTATTTTATACCAGGTCCCACCACAGAGAACGTTTATAAAAAAGATTTTCATATTGATTCTCTTTCAAGTGATAATTATTATCTTTATCTTGTGGTACCATCAGCTTATAGAAAAATTATTGAAGAAGAGAAGATAACAAATTTAGTGGTCGAGAAAACCCTAGAAGAAAATGAAATAGTATTTTATTGCAGTAGTTTTTACATTAATAGGGAGTCAGAAGAAAAAATTGATGTCGCAAAAGTCAGTAACGTAGAATACGATATTAAACTACCTAAAAAAATAGATTCAAAATTTCTTCTTTTTAATCAGTCATTTAATAATGATTGGACTGCTTTTTCCGATAAGCAAGCATTGCATCACTTTTCCAATGGCTATGCTAACGCATGGAATATTACAAACGCAAATAACAATAAAATCAAAGTTATTTTTTCAAGACAAAACACTGTTGTAAATAATATAATATTATCAGTTATCCTTTTTGCGATATTATTAGTTATATTTTTAAAAATTTATAAAAAAAATGATAGATAAGTTTTCAAAACTAAAAGATAGCTTTTGGTTTTCTTGGTATTTTTTGATTTTTTATTACTTTTTATTAAGGGCTATTTTTGGAATTGAATACTTGCTTATTTATTCATTTGTAATATTTTTGATTGCAATCCGTTTATCATTTGAAAAAATTGCCTTAATATTTTTTATTATCTCCCTTATTTCCTATATATTTGCTACAGTCACAGAGGCAAACCATTATATGTCGTTTGTGTATGGTTTTTTAGTTTTATCTGTTTTAAAAAATCTTTATCTTGTATTAAAATAAACTCTTAAAGATGAAGTATATTATAAAAGTTTTATTTCTAGTAGTTCTTGTCCTTTTGGTGTTTTTTACTTTTCGAAGTTGGTTTACGATGGGGCTATTAGCGGGAGGAGATTTTCAAGTCTACTACAAAGAAATGTTTCATAACTTTTCCTTTTTTCCCCCGCCTGCTTGGAATTGGACGCTTGGAACAGGTTTAGGAGTAAACGGATCTTCGTTACTATGGAATTATATAGTTGTTCAGTTGCCGATAGTTTTCTTTGGAAATTTGTTGGGGTTTGATTGGGTGCAAATTCAAAGAGTTGGGTATCTATATCCATATCTTATTCTTTCAATAGCTTTACCCTATTATTATGCCAGAAAATTGTTTCCACCCCTCTACGCCTTTTTGGGGATGTTAATTTTTAGCTTCAATACGTATATTTTGATGCTGGTTGGGGGTGGACAAATCTTTTTGTCTTTAGCATATATTCTAATCCCTCCGGTTTTATATTATTTTTATCAACTACTCACAGGAGAGAATAAAAATACCAGAGTTTTAATCAAAACGATTTGCTTGTCTGCGTTGCTTTTTTCACTTCAAGCTCTTTTTGATATAAGAATAGCGTATGTCACTCTGATTTTAATCTTTCTATTTGCGTGCATTAACATTTTTTATGATAAAAAGTTTAAAAATATTTTGTTTTTACCGTTAGTTTTGTTTATTACCGGGTTGTTGCACGCTTTTTGGGTGTTGCCTACGGCTATCGTAAGAGAAAATCCACTCTCAGGGTATGGTGCAGAGTATGCCAGCTATGGGATGGTAAACTTTCTAAGTTTTGCAAAACTTGAGAATACCATATCGCTTTTGCATCCTAACTGGCCGGAAAATATTTTTGGAAAATCATACTTTATGAGACCAGAGTTTTTACTTCTTCCTATTTTGGCTTTCTCTTCGCTTCTTTTATTTACAAATGAAAAAAAACGAAAAAAAGAATTAGTAATGTTCTTTACATTAGTAGCACTAATTGGAGCGTTTTTGTCAAAGGGTACAAATGAACCTTTTGGCGGAATATACAATTTCTTGTTTACTCATATTCCCGGCTTTATGATGTTTAGAGATCCGACAAAGTGGTACACATTAGTAGCTGTTTCTTACAGTGTCCTTATTCCGTTTACAGTAAGCAAAGCTCATCTCCTTTTTGCTGGGTATAAACAATTACCAAGATATACTGTACAGAAAATATTTATGTTCTTTACTATTGTGTATTTAGTATTTTTAATACGCCCAGCATGGATGGGGCAGCTTGACGGAATTTTCAAAAATATTCAAAATTCCGCAGAGTACATAAAATTGGAACAATTTTTATCTCAAGATAAAAATTTTTATAGAACATTTTGGATTCCAAAATCTTCTTTATATTCCTTTTATTCTCCTACCCACCCAATTGTCATCGGATCAGATTTCACTAGGGAATACAGTATTAGTAAAATCATAGAAATCATGCAAGACAAGGGCTTTGAAAAAATCCTACAGGATATTTCTGTAAAATACGTTATCGTTCCAGATGATATTGAAAGCACAATTTTTTTAACAGATAGAAAATATGATGAAAAAATATATAGTGAAACCGTAAATAATCTTAGAAATATTCCATGGCTTAAAGAAATTAATTGCTCGACCGTTAAATTGTTAGATTGCTCAGATCCCATATTTGGCAAAATTGCAGCATTTGAAGTTTCTAATCCCAAAGATCATTTTTGGACAAATTCGAAAACTCTTTCGTTGAAATATACCCATGTAAGCCCGGCAGAATACGTTTTAGTTGTAGAAAATGCAAAGAAGGGAGATACTGTTATATTTTCTGAAAATTATGATCCAAAATGGGTTGCTAGAACCATACCAGTTGGTAGATATCAGATAGCAAGTGCAAAGTATGAAGGAAGGTTTAATAGTTTTGTTTTGCCGCAAGACGGAAATTAT
>JBDRCK010000045.1:0-7761 GCA_043821785.1 bacterium
GTATAATTTATATTATGGATCTTTCAAAATTAAAAACAGGCGACAATACTCCAAACGAGGTTAATGCAATTATTGAGATTCCTTTTGGTTCCTCTATAAAATATGAAGTAGATAAAGAAACAGGACTTTTGTTTGTAGATCGATTTAATTTTACTGCCATGTTCTTTCCTTTTAATTACGGCTTTGTACCATCAACAAAGGCTCAAGATGGAGATCTTTTAGATATTCTTGTCATTTCACAATATCCAGTTGTCGCAGGATCTGTAATAAAAAGTAGGCCTGTTGGTATGCTTGAAATGGAAGATGAATCAGGAATAGATTCAAAAATCATTGCAGTTCCAACTGAAAAAGTTGATCCTTTTTATTCTCATATAAAAGAGGTAACTGATTTAAATAAACCTACCCTTAATAGAATTAAACATTTTTTTGATCATTATAAAGAACTTGAGAGTGGAAAATGGGTTAAAACAAAAGAATTTCTTCCAAAGAATAAGGCATATGACGAAATTAACAAGTCTACAATTAAATAGTTTAAAGTCTCCAAATCTTATTATTTATGACTAACCACAAATGGCTGATGATGAAGAAATAATTCAAACAAATAAAAAAACTGAGATTACTCAGGAAATGAAGCGAGCATATCTTGATTATGCAATGTCAGTAATAGTGTCTAGAGCGCTACCTGATGTCAAAGATGGCCTCAAACCAGTCCACAGAAGAATTCTTTTTGCAATGTATAAGACTGGTCTTACTTCAGGCGGGCGTTATTCAAAATCAGCAAAAGTTGTTGGTGAAGTTTTAGGTAAATATCATCCACATGGTGATGCTCCGGTTTATGAATCTTTAGTACGTATGGCACAAGATTTTTCTATGAGATATCTTCTTGTAAAAGGACAAGGGAATTTTGGCTCAATCGATGGAGATCGCGCAGCTGCAATGCGTTATACAGAGGTAAAACTAACTAAACTATCTGAAGAAATTTTACAAGATTTAGAAAAAGATACGGTTGATTTTATTGATAACTTTGACGGGAGTTTACAAGAACCTACTTTTTTACCAGCAAAAGTTCCAAATTTACTTTTAATGGGAGCAGAAGGTATTGCTGTTGGTATGGCAACAAAAATTCCGCCACATAATATCACAGAGCTTATAGACGCTCTATATTATACGATTGATAACACTAAGAAAAATGATGATAAAAAAAGTAAAAAAGAAAAAACAGATATTTCAGATATTTACTTTGACATAACACTTAATGGTCTTTTAGAACATGTTAAAGGCCCTGACTTTCCAACATCGGGAATAATTTATGGTGCGGCAGATATCAGACAAGCTTATGAAACAGGAAGAGGTAAAATTTTAGTTAGAGGACGTATTGAAGATGAAGATTTGGGTAAGGGGAAAACCGCTATTATTATTAAAGAGCTCCCGTATCAGGTAAATAAAGCCACCCTTGTTGAAAAAATAGCAAATTTAGTTATTAATAAAAAAATTGTTGGTGTATCTGATCTTAGAGATGAATCTTCAGATAGGGGAGGAATAAGAGTAGTTATAGAACTAAAAAGAGATGCTGCTTATAAAAAAGTATTAAATAATTTATACAAGTTTACAGACCTTCAAACAACATTTCCTGTAAACACAGTAGCTCTTGTTGATGGAATTCCACAAACCTTATCTCTTAAATCAATTATCGAACTTTATTTAAAGCATAGAATTAATGTTGTCACAAGAAGAAGCGAATTTGAGCTTGATCAGGCTAAAAAAAGAGCGCATGTTCTTGAAGGTTTTCTTATTGCGCTAGATAATATAGACGCTGTAATAGAAACCATTAAAAAATCAAAGGACGAACCAGAAGCTAAGAAAAAATTAATAGAGAAATTCAAACTCACAGATATCCAAGCACAAGCAATTTTAGACATGCAACTTAAAAGACTTACAGGTCTAGAAAGAGCAAAAATTGAAGAGGAGCTTACTGGGCTTAAAAAAACAATTGAATATTTAGAAACCTTGTTAAAAGATGTTTTTAAGATTTTAAAAGTAATCAAAGACGAGCTTTTTGATCTTAAAAAAAGATTTGGAGATAGTAGAAAAACAAAGGTTATCAAATATAAACCAGGTGAAATAACAGACGAAGAATTGATTGAAAATATCGAAGTAATTGTAGTTTTAACAAAAGAAGGATATATAAAACAAATACCAAAGGGAACTTTCAAAACACAACACAGGGGCGGAAAAGGAGTATCTGGAATGCAAACTAAGGAAGAAGATAATGTCTCATTTATTACGTCAGCTATGTCTCATGATTTTGTATTGTTTTTTACCAATCAAGGAAGAGTTTTTCAAAACAGAATATGGGAGATACCTCAAGGTTCAAGAGTATCAAAGGGAAAGGCTATAGTAAATTTGTTAACCTTAAGACCATCTGAAAAAGTTACTTCTGTCCTAACTTATCATAGTGATGTTACTAGAGAAGACAATTTAAACATATTGATGGCAACAAAATGTGGAATTGTTAAAAAAACATCCTTTTCTAACTTTGCAAATATTCGAACTAATGGAATTATCGCAATAAAGCTTGATCAAAAAGATGAACTTTTATGGGTAAAAATGACCGATGGAAATATGTATACAATTCTTACTGCAAAAAATGGAAAAGCAATAATCTTTAATGAAAAAGAAATTAGACCAACTGGTAGATCTTCAAGAGGTGTAAAAGGAATATCAATTGAAAAAGAAGATAGTATAGTTGCAGCAGATGCTTTCTCTAAAAAAGAATTCAACAAAGACTTTTTTGTAATCAGCAATAAAGGGATAGGTAAAAAGACAAAGCTCTCAATGTTTAAAGGTCAACATAGAGCAGGAAAAGGTGTAAAAGTAGCTTCACTTGATGATAAATTTGGAAGTGTTGCTTTTTCACAAATTATCAATCCAGACCAAACTACAGCAATCATTACAAGTAAACTTGGGCAAACAGTAAAAATTCCATTAACATCAATTCCTTCACGATCACGATCAGCAAAAGGAGTGATACTTATAAGATTATCCAAAACAGAGGATAGGGTAGCCGCAGCAACGCTCATATAATATACACATATATTCCTTATTACTCTATTAACGAGTTAACGGGTTAACGAGTTAGGAAAGAAGCGAAGATACCGATTTACTTTACGCTTTGGGATTCCTCGCACTACAAGCGAGGAGGGTTCCCACTAAGTAAATAAATTTGGTATCGAGCTTCTCTATAGCCTCATTTTTAATAGAAGCCAAAACCGTTTAATCTTCCAATTTAAGCGTGTTTGTGGTAGAATTAGGGACTTTATTTTATGAAAATTCCCTGTGAGGACATATCTTCAACCCTTAAAAAGTATATTATTTCGAGAGTAAAAAAGCTTAAAAAAAGAAAAATTGAAGCAAGACTCGTTACTGTTCTTGTTGGAAAATCTAAAGATCAGCTTTCCTTTGTTGCTGCTAAGAAAAAAATTGGAAATAGTTTAGGAATTGACTTTAACTTCATACAATTTAAAGAAATTCCTCAATTTATGAAGTTTGCGAAAAGAATAAAAACAATATCTGAAAATAAAGAAAATACTGCTGTTATAATCCAGCAACCTCTTCCATCTCGACTATATACAGATACTTTATATGACTTTGTACCTAATGAAAAAGAAATCGAAGCTCATAAAAACAAATCGCCATTTCTTCAACCAATAGGACAAGCTGTCCTTACAGTTTTAAAATATGCATTTATACAAAAAAGAATAACTAAAAGCTTAATTATTGATGAGGAAAAAGATATATTAACCTTTAAACAAGCTTTAAAACATAAAAAGGTGGTATTAATGGGAAGAGGTCCAACAGGAGGATACCCAATTGGAGAAGTACTAACAAAATTTAAAATCAACTATATTAATATAAACTCCGATACTCCAAATCCTGAACAATATTTAAGTGAAGCTGATGTAATTATCACTGCCGCAGGTAAAAAAGTCATTTCACCAGAAAATTTAAAACAAGGAGTTGTACTTATAAATGTAGGACTTCGAAGAGAAAAAGGGAAACTAAAAGGTGATTATGATGAAAATGAAATCAAAAATATCGCCAGCTTATACACTGCTACTCCAAAAGGATTAGGACCCATAGACATACTCTATTTGTATAAAAATCTCATAGAAGCGGCAGAATTACAGAATAAATAACAAATTAAAAATTTCAAAATCCAAATAAATTTAAAGCTTCAAACGTTTTAAATTTTAAATTTAGAATTTGATATTTATTTGTTATTTGTAATTTAGTATTTAGAATTTAATTAATGTATTATTAAATTAATATGTTTCGTTACTTCAAAAACTTATATAAATATCGCTACCTTTTATACAACCTTACAGCTCGAGAAATAAAATCAAGATATAAGCAATCAGTTTTAGGTTATTTTTGGGTTATTTTAAATCCACTTCTTCAAATGTTTGTACTAGCATTTGTGTTCTCATTTTTTATAAGAATTCCTGCAGATTTTAATATCCCATATTCAGTTTTTCTCTATTCAGGTCTTCTTCCCTGGAATTTATTTGTATTTAGCCTTACATCTTCAACTACCTCTCTTATCGAAAACGAGGCTCTGCTAAAGAAAGTCTATTTTCCAAGAGAAATAATCATAACGTCAACTGTAATAGCAAAAATATATGACTTTCTTCTTGCTTCAACTATTTTTGTAGGTTTTTTAATTTACTATCACATTAATATAACCACGATTATCTTTCTGTATCCAATTGTATTACTAATACAAATATTTTTTACATTAGGACTATCTTTTATATTATCTTCGCTTAACTTGTTTTACAGGGACATCCAATATCTTATGAATGCTGTAATTTTAATGTGGTTCTATCTTACTCCGGTTATTTACCCAATAGAATTAATACCTGAAAGATTTAGATTTATATTTCAACTTAATCCAATGTCAGTTTTAATAAACGCGCAGAGGAGAACTATATTTGGAGGAGCAGAGTTAAATTACACATCTATGATCATAGCTGTTTTACTATCACTTTTTATCTTTCAAGTAGGGTATATGATATTTAAAAAGCTTGAGGGATTATTTGCAGATGTAGTCTAAATATGAAAATTGTATTTGAAAATGTAACAAAACGCTTTTTTAAACAAGAAGATAGAACATTAAAAGAGCTTATTCCGTCTCTTTTAAAAGGGTTAAAAGCAGGTGAATTTATTAATGCATTAAAAAATATTAATCTTGATATTGTACCCGGAGATACCGTTGGAGTGCTTGGAAGAAATGGAGCAGGGAAGTCAACGCTATTGAAAATAATAGCTGGCGTAACTCAACCAACTGAAGGAAATCTTACAGTTAAAGGCAAAATCGCACCTCTTATTGAACTTGGAGCAGGTTTCCACCCACAGCTTACAGGAAGAGAGAATATATATCTTAACGGATCGATATTTGGTTTATCTAAAAGCCAAATCAACGAAGTTTTTGACGATATTGTCAAATTTTCAGAACTTAGAAAATTTGTAGACACACCTGTCAAGCATTATTCGTCAGGAATGTATATGAGACTTGGATTTTCTGTGGCTGTACACGTACCCTTTGACATTTTATTAACAGATGAGATTTTAGCTGTGGGAGATACAGGGTTTCAAGAAAAATGCATAAGAAAAATGAATTCTTTCAAAAAACAAGGAAAAATAATAATTTTTGTATCTCACGCGCTTGAAACCGTACAAAAGTTTTGCACAAAAGGACTTCTTCTTGATAAAGGACACCAAATTTACTATGGGAGTATAGATGAGGCTATAAGTAAGTATAAAAATCTAAAATAATAAATTCCAAGCTCCAAATAAATCAAAAATTATAAGTTTTAAATTTAAAATTTTAGGTTTAAAGCTTATTTGTTATTTGTAATTTATGATTTCTAATTTAATTATTATAACCGGCCAAACAGCAACGGGCAAGACTAAGCTCGCTTATGATCTTGCAAAAAAACACAATGGAGAGCTTGTTAGCTGTGATTCTCGCCAAATATACAAACGTCTTGACATAATCACAGGAAAAGAAATATTACCCGATATCAAAACGCATTTGATAAACATTGTGGACCCAAAAGAACAATTTTCATCTTTTGATTACGTACAGCTTGCCATACCTTTAATTAAATCCTTACAAAATAGGGGAGTAACACCTGTAATTGTAGGAGGAACATATTTATACCTGAAACACTTGCTTTACGGTATTGACACAAATGTTCCAGCTAACTGGAAGCTTCGAGACAAATTAAACAAAAAATCAGTAAAACAACTTCAAAACATCCTTAAAAATCTAAGTGTCCAAACGTTCGAACGATTGAACCAATCAGACCAAAACAACCCACATCGTCTTATTCGCAAGATTGAAATATCAACAAATACAAAGGAAAATAGCGAAGATACTAATTTTTTTCCGACTTGGGATGTCTCGCACATCAGTGCGAAGGGGACCCACCGGAGTGAAAAAAATTCGGTATCAAGCTATTTAAAATTTGACAGGACCCATCAATTTATAGGTCTACACTTTAAAAACAAAGAAAGCCTTAAAAAAGCTATAGAAAAAAGAGTTGAACAAAGAATTAAGAATGGCGCGTTCCAAGAAGTAAAACACCTTATTAAATTAGGATACAAACCCACAGACCCAGGGTTAAATACAATAGGATATAAACAATTAATAAAATACTATTTAGGCACAATTTCTAAAGATAAGCCCGCTTCGCCCGCGAAGCGAGGCGAGGCTATAGAACAATGGATAATAAAAGAACTTCAATACGCTAAAAGACAATATACGTTTATGAAGAAAGATAAAAATATTAATTGGAAATTAATATAAATCATAAATTTAAAATTTAGTATTTTAAGTTTATTTGCTTGCCCCTCGAAGCAAGATTACCGAATGGTATCTTGCGAAGTGGGGTTATTTGTAATTTTAGATTTATAATTTACTTTTTAAAAAGTTTGAAGAAGGCATCTTTTGGTATTTCAACTCGGCCGACCATCTTCATCTTTTTCTTTCCTTTTTTTTGCTTACTAAGGAGTTTGTCTTTTCTTGTCCTATCACCACCATAAAGCTTTGCAGTAACATCTTTTCTATAAGGCGCTACTCTTTGTGAAGCTATTATCTTACCTTTATATTTGGCTTGTATTTTTACTTCATATTGTTGTTTTGGTATAAATCCTTTGAGTTTGTCAACTAAGTTTCTTGATTTATCTAAAGCTCTATCTTTTGCTACAATTTCAGAAAACTCTTCAATAGGATCTCCGTTAAGTAATATTTCAAGTTTATCTGCGTCAACCATTTCATATTTTAAAAACTCCCAATCTAATGACGCAAAACCTGCTGACATACTTTTTAATTCATTAAAAAAATCAGATATAAGCTCAGATAAAGGAATCTCATAAGATAGGGAAACTTGACTTATATTATCCATAGTCTTAAACACAGCTCTGTGATCCATACATAGCTTCATAATATCTGGCATATACTCACTTGGAGTAAGTATAAAAATTTTTGCAATAGGTTCAAAATATTTACCTTCTCTAATTTCATATTCAACTTGAGGAGGAGTTAAGACCAAATCAAGATCATATTCTCGCTCAAGTCTTTCCCTTACAACATCAGCATGCAGAAGCCCTAAAAAGCCTACTCTAAACCCTGCACCAAGAGCTTTACTGTATATTGAAGAAAATTCTAGAGCAGAATCATTCAAATAAAGCTTTTCT
>JBDRCK010000046.1:0-3869 GCA_043821785.1 bacterium
TAAACTTGATATTCTTCTTAAAGATATAAGAATTGTAGATCCTGCTTGTGGTTCAGGCGCTTTTTTAGTTGGAATGCTAAATGAAATTATTGGTTGTCGGATTTATTTGTATGAATGGATTTTAAATAAAAACGTTACTGAATATGAATTAAAAAAGGAGGCGATTCAGAATTGCATCTATGGAGTAGATATTGATCCGGGTGCTATTGAGATAGCCAAACTTCGTCTGTGGCTGTCTTTGGTAGTTGATTACAGCGTGGAAGACATTGAACCATTGCCGAACCTTGATTATCACTTAATGTGCGGTAATTCACTTCTAGAAGAATATGAAGGAATTAAATTCTATAATGGCGAGGAAAACGGACAGCAAGCCACATTGTTAGTTGATACCGATAAGCAAGAGAAAATTACTGAGTTAAAGAAAAAAATTAAAGAGTATTTTGATATTCACGACGACAAGGAAAAACAAGCAAAACGGAAAGAAATAAATGATATTAAGGATTGGTTAGTTCGTTCGGCTTTGGAAAGGAGAAAAAGAGATTTAGCAACACAAAGAAAAAGCGAAGAAGCTAAAGCCAATATGCTGGATCAGAAAAGCCGCGAGAAATACCTTGTGGGCTGGGGCGACAAATTTCTAGCCGAAGCAAAAATTAAAGAGGTTTTAGATAATCTTCACAATCTTAAAGCGACAAAGCCATTCTTTATTTGGAAACTAGAGTTTATTGATGTTTTTGAGGACAAAAAGGGATTTGACGTCGTGATTGCCAACCCGCCCTATTTATCTTCAAAGAATATAAACGAAGAATTAAAGCCGTTTTACGAAAAAATATTTTATTCACCCGTTGCTCACTACGACATATATATAATATTTATTGAAAGAGCATTACAATTACTTAAAGTAGGCGGAGATTTTTGTTTTATCACAAGTAATAAATACTTCTCTCAAAAATATGGTTCTAAAATAAGAGAAATTTTATTAACAAAACAGTTATTAAGAATTATTAACTTTAATTTCAAAATTTTTGAGGCAACAGTAGATACTTGTATAACAATAGTGAAAAACAGCAATTATCAAGCCGGTAATAAAGTAAAAATATTAGATTTATATGATACTGACCTGAAAAACAGTGATATTTCTTCTCTTGGAGAAATCATTATAGATGAAGAAAGATATTCAATAATAAAACAAGATTTTTTCAAAGAACTACCAGAGTTAAATTTTAGGCTAGATGTTTATCGGCAAGATTTTAATTTGCGACAAAAAATTTATAAAGAAACAATTGCTCTTGCGGAAATTTGTTTTGTTATTTATGGTGCTGTGCTTCATAATGCCGAAAAGAATGTAAAAAAAGAAGAGTTTATTTATCAAGAGAAACAGGAGAAAGATATTGATCTAAAACCATATGTAGAAGGAAAATTTATTTCAAGATGGAGAATCAATAAAATTTTCTATCTTAAATACATTCCAGGCATCCATAGAGAGCCTAGGTATCCTGAATTATTTGAAAATTGTAAATTATTAGGTAAAAGGATAATCGGAAGAGAAGGATTATCTTTTCTTTATGATCAACAAAATTTTTATACCGATAATACAGTATATATAATTATACCTTATTATTTACTTCCTCGCAACAAATATAGCCAACTGAGTAGTATTATAAATGATAATAGAGTCAAATTATCTAAAGAATATTCATTATTATTCTTACTTTCGATTATTAATTCTTCTCTTTTTAAGTGGTTGTTTCAGAAGTTTTTTAGCTTTGGGTTGGATATTTATCCTGCTCATATAAAAAAATTACCAGTAAAAATAACTACCCAAAAAGAACAAAAACCATTTATTGAAATCGTTGATAAAATTATGGCGGTTACCAAAACCAGCGACTATTTAGAAAATTCCGCTAAACAAGTTAAGGTCAAAGAATATGAAAAACAAATCGACCAAATGGTTTATAAGCTCTACGGCCTCACCTCGGAGGAGATTAAGATTGTGGAAGGGGAATAAAAATTCCTTGATTAACAAAGTATGATTAAAAATCGTCTCTTGAGAGAAGAAAATATACTATTAAGAAATTCCCTACAAAGCAAGATAGTTTCTTTGAATGAAATTATTAAACCAGGTTTTAATTTTGGAACAGTAACTAAAAAAGATAATCCGAAAGAATATTTTGCTTCAAGTGTTTTAAATAAAATATATTCTCTAAATATATCAACAGAGAATAGTCTTTTTGCCAATGACATTTTTCTATCCCTTTATCTTTACAGATATGTTTATGAATTATATATAAAAGTTTTCTATATATTTTCAGGTCCGTCGGAAGAACAAATTTTATTTAGGTTGAATGAGTTTTTTGATAATAAGAAATGGAACATTAAAGACATTTTATATAAGATAAATGATAGATTTTTGCCACCTAAATTTAAAGAAAACCATGAAGAAAAATATAAAATGATTTGTAGGTTTGTTCATCCTAACCATGAGAGTTTTAAACTACATCTTAACAGGACAGATGATCAACAATTTGAATTTTTGGTTCCTAATATTAACTTAACAATTTGGCACAGTGTTGGAATAATTAAACTTTTTTCAGATGCAAAATTATTAGATTTTGATAAAAAAATAGATCAAGAAAAATTAGTATCATTGCAGAGTATATGAAAATTAACTGGCCAGCAAAAAATTAAAACTTGACAATAATTTTCATTCGTATATACTCTAAATAGTTTTGAAAATAATTTGATTTCGTTATCGTAGATCAACAAAACATTAAATTTTTTAAACAAGGCGTCATCATCTCCGATCCAAATAAAAGTATTTAAAAATATAAAAAAAATACAAAAAGAGAAGGTCGCCAGCCTTCTTTTTTTGGTTAAAAAGATTAATTTGGTCGATCTAATCTTTTAATTTAATAGTTAATTTTTAGCAAACCATGACTAAACATGATGAAATTGCCAATAAGCTGGCTAAAAAATTCGAAACCGAATATAAATCTGATAAGGGTATTGATCTTGTTTTGCCCAACAAAGTTATTGAAGTTGAAACTAAAAAATCCGGCATTATTCAAGGCATTAAACAGGTTGAAAAATCTTCCAAGGCACGGTATTTAGCAGTAAATACGATAAATATCAAAAATGCTTTAGAAAGTACGGAAGGAACGGGAATAGGAGTAATGAAAGAATCTGGAAAAATTATAAAAAGGGCAGGAAGAAAGAGATAAAGTAGATAGAATCAAGGTGTAGTCGAGCCTTGGTTAAAATTATTATTAATTTTTGAAGAATTATGACTTTTGTAAAACAAAATCCAAGAGAATTCAACAGGCGGAATATCGAATCCTTAAATCTAAATCAGAATGGGGTTTATGGTTTATTCAATCAAGATAGTTGGATTTATATAGGAAAGGGAGATATTCGTCAACGACTCTTGGATCATCTGAATGGTGATATTACTTGTATACCTCGACAAAACCCCACTCACTGGGTTGACGAAGTTATTACTGGAAATTCATCAGAAAGAGAAAAACAACTAATTATAGAGTTACAACCGCATTGTAACCAAAAAATTGGTTAGAGGTCCAATTGGAAAACGTGTCTAAGTAGGTAGAGCTTGATCGGCCTGAGAAATTATTGAAATGATTTATTTTCGGAATTGCTTGGTTGAGATAGTACCCAAAAAGCACACCTTCTGCAAAAACATCTCTGGAAACGGAGATGTTTTTGTTTAGAAAAAAATGCTAAAATAAATTTATGTCCAAATTGATTTTTGACATAGAAACAATTGGTGAAAACTTTGATACTCTTGATGAAACCACTCAAGAAGTTTTAACACGTTGGATTAAAAAAGAGGCCAGAGATGAGGAGGATTACAAAAC
>JBDRCK010000047.1:0-19355 GCA_043821785.1 bacterium
ATGGATTTTTTGTAGGAACAGTCGGAGTGAACGAATCAATGATTAAAAAGTATATACAGTATCAAGACAAGCAAGAGCGTGGTCAAGCTACGCTTGCATCTGTTTAGATACCACGGGCTTCAGCCCGTGTGAGTTTCATTTTATCTTTTTACTTTTTCGTTTTTACTTTTTACTATAAACTATGCCCGATTTACTTACACACGCTCTCTTTTCCTATCCAGCTAAAAAAATATTCCCTAAAAAATTAGTTTTTATTCTTATTGGTTCAATTTTACCTGATTTATTAGGAAGATCCCTCGGAATATTCATATTAAATCCATCAATCGTTGGTTGGTATCAGACGGTTGTTCATACTCCCTTTTCTCTCGTTCTTATCATCTACTGCTTATCCTTCTTCTTCCCTCAAGGTGAAAGAAAAACTATCTTTACGTTTTTACTCATTGGTATTGTCTCACACCTTTTTCTGGATTTATTCCAAAAAAGCATCGGACTAGATTATCTCTGGCTCTTTCCTTTTTCTTTTTCCTCTTTTCAAATCCCACTCATTTGGCCCGATGAATCGATCCTTTTTATACCAATTCTAATTTTTATAAACTTTGTAATTTTTTTCAGTCTAAACTTCAAAAAATATGCAAAAAAATAATGTAATGGTCACGTTAATAGGAACACTTCCTCCAATTAAAGGTATTAGTGGATATTGTATTGAACAGGCTAGTAGCTTATCTAAAAAAGTCGTGGTAGAGTTTATTAATTTTAAATCTATCTACCCAGAATTTCTCTACCCTGGTGGAACAAAAGAATTTGATTCCGAATTTACGATTAGGGCAGATAGAAAATTACAAATAAGAAATATTCTAACTTGGTATAACCCTTTTTCTTGGCTGAAAGCAGGATTGACTTTAAAGGGACAAATTGTCCATATTAATTGGTGGACATATTATTTATTTCCTATCTTTTTTACTATCTTAATTTTCGCAAAACTTAGAAGAAAAAAAATTATTGTTACTATACATAATGTTGTCAGCCACGAATCAGGAAAGATTGATATTTTTTGCTCAAAAATTATTTACGGGCTAGCCGACCACCTTCTTGTTCATTCAAGTCGAAATAAGAAATCACTTGTTCAAAAATTCAAAATCAATAAAGACAAAATAACGGAGATCCCTTATGGTATTTTAACTGTTTACAATAGAAAAAAAATTACCAAACAGCGGGCAAGAAAATACTTTAATTTAAACAAAAATCAAAAAGTTGTTCTATATTTCGGGACAATAAGAAAATATAAAGGTATAGATATATTGATAAAGGCCTTTTCAGAGGTTAAGAAACAGGTTAAGAATGTTAAGCTACTAATTGCGGGCGAGTGTTGGACGAATTGGAATACGTATGATAAATTGATTAAAGGTCTTAATCTTGAGCGAAATGTAATAGAGAGAATTAAGTTCATTCCAACATCTGAAGTAAAGTATTTTTTTACAGCTGCAGATTTATTAGTGTTACCTTACAGTTATTTTGAATCTCAAACCGCTGTCGGGATTCTGGGGCTAACATTTAATAAGGCGATGGTCGTCACCAACGTTGGTGGTCTTCCGGAATTAATTAAAAATAAAGATTGCATAGTGGAGCCAAAGAATCCAAATGAATTAGCTAAAGCAATAGTTAAAGTTTTAAAAAACGAGAAAATTCAAAAAGAATTAGAAAAAGACTCTAGCGATTTAGTTAAAAAATATTCATGGGACAAAATTGCTAAAAGGACTATAATCTTATATATAAGAGTTTTAAATAATAGGAAATAAAACTTATGAAATTAAAGATTGAAAAAGGAATGACACTATTTTTTCTTTCCGCCAGTATATTTATTTCTATTTTATTAGTGGAGGTCATTGTTCTTGTTTTAACGAACCAATTTAAGATAGCTTTTATTTATTTAGCTCTTCTTCCAGCTTTTGCTGTAGGCATGTTTTTTTTCACTCATTTAAAAAAGGATATTATTTTTTTACCTAAAATAAGTGTGCCTGCAATAATTTTAATTATTTTGGTTTCATTTATTTTAATATTCTATCCCCACGATAGTTTTGGCGGATCGGATGAGTCAGTTTACTCCAATTATGCCACTCATTTAGCTCAAACTAGTTCTTTGACAATCCCATTATATTTAAGTAATTTACCAAATAAGGATGCAGAAAGCGCTAGAAAATATCCTCCAGGGTATAGTGTGTGGTTAGCAGCGCAACAATCTTTTTTCGGTGTCCAAGGCTTAGTTCGTGGAAACTTAATTTTAATTATACTTGGTATTTTTTCATTATTTTTAGTATCATCGTTCATCGTCGGGAAAACAGGAGCTTTGGGAACTATTATACTGTTTTCCTCAAGTATGCCATTTTTGTGGTTTAGTCGTGAGACACTATCAGAAAACCTGTCGTTTTATCTTCTCTGGTCCTTAATATTATTCCTTTTGGTTTTCTTAAGAACTAAGCACTTTATTTATTTATTTATTACATTTTTTTGTTCTTGGCTATTTGGTCTAACAAGAATAGAGGGATTCTTTATTCAATTATTGCTTTGTTTTATCATTCCGATAATCCTTTACTTTTACAAAATTGCTAACTTAAAAAGAATTTTTATAGTCATGTTAGTGTACTTTTTTCTCGTTATTTCCAATATAATTATCGTCAAAAATACATACTTTCCTTTTTTAAAAACCATGGTTGCCGCAGTAAAATATACAACGATTATTAATCTAAAGACTATAAATCCTAATGAAAACATATTAAATTTTAATACGTTCAGCAGAACTAATATACGCGATAGCAACGTAACTAATAATAGTTTGGGAGCGAAATCTATACAGTTTTATTTGTTAATGCTGTCAAAATACAACCTTCTTTTAGTGATATTTTCTATATTTCTGGCTTTTATATTATTTTTTTACAACCGTAATAAAATATCTCATCCTAAGTCGTATTTTTTTATCATCATAGCTGTCATTCTTCCGGAACTTCTTAAAATTATTAGCTTAAATGTAACTCTCGCACAGCCTTGGTTATACCGTCGATATTTATATGCCTTATTACCTTTTGGATATATGAGTTTTTTTATTCTTTTGAGTCAGCTCAAAAATAAGAAGGTGCTAATCATTTTAGCGAGCAGTTTATTTATTATTAATCTCGTTTTCTCAAGTCCTATTATTTTCCTAAAAAATAATTGGTTTTTAATAGATAAATTAAATGAAATAACAAAAGATGTTTCCAAAAATGATTTTATTATTATTAAAGAAAAACCGATTGGAGAATATTACCCTGCGTCGTTTTTAATAATAAATAAGGGAATACGCAGCTCTGCATCATCCATCTTATGGCTACATGACTTTTTACCAGAAAGAAAAATCTTTAATAATGCCCCCTATAATAGAATATTTCTATTGTCGTCCGAGTATAATGATATTAATTCTTCTATTAGGATTGTTTCTCAAAAGTTAGTTGATGATCTAGTTTATTCTTATTTTAAGATTGCCTCGCGTAAATCTATTGACATAGAATATACACAGCTTGTTCCATCCTGTTTGCTTAACTTACTGGGTGAAGAGGAGGGATTAGTCGATCCTTATAATATTGATCTACTGCCATTTTCGGCTGCAACCAAATATTGCAGTAAACCAGGAAATGAGATAGTACATCATGAAGGAATGCTTTATATCTATGAATTAGTGTACAATAAAATATAATTTTTTACCTCGTATTCTCATAATTAGATTATTAACGATAAAACGGAAAAGACCATAATATTTAACAGCTATTGTGATTCTTTCGTGATAAAATTTAGAACGATTTCCGGACCAACTACTTCCTCCGATTAAATATTTAACAATCACTTGATTGGTATAAAAAAATGAAATTTTCTTTAAATAAGTACTTCTAAGAAGCCATTCATAGTCCCCGTTAACCTTATACATATAATTAAAATCACCATACTTATTAAAGACAGATTTCTTAGTAAACATAGCTTGATGACAGATAGACCATCGTGCTAGAGAAATTCTATCAACATATTTATGAGATTTTAGAACATAGTTCCTTTGATTATTTTGGTCATACAAGATTGCATCACCGTAGACAATGTCAATACCCGGATTATGTTTTTCGAATAATCGGACAATCCTCGAAATAACTATGTTTTTATAAAATAAATCTCCTGCATTTAGAAAATTAACAATTTTTCCTGTTGAAAATCTAATTCCTTTGTTCATCGCTTCAAATATCCCGCTATCCGGTTCGGAAATAACGACACTAATTTTGTTTTTATATTTATTGATAATTGACAATGTTTTATCCGTCGATTTGCCATCAATAATGATATATTCAATATTTTTATAGTCCTGGTTAATCACACTTTTGATTGTTCTTTCAATTGTGTCTTGAGCGTTTTTACAGACAGTGATTATGGAAACTTTCATATTATCATTGTTTTAGTTTTTTTGAATTGATATTTAATATATAAATATGGATTTTTTACAAAATAGTAGTAAAGATAATCCATTAGATATATAAAATTTGGCATAGGACTATAACTAGATTTGTCATCCTGACGTATAACTGATTTAATTGAATTTAAATATTCTTGATATATAAGCCTTTTTATTGATTTGTTAATAAAGTATCCTTTGGGGATTATTCTTGGTAGGAAATTAAATATATTATATATATTCAGACCGTGAAAATGGTAGAAAATAAGTGTAAATACTCTCCTCGTTATTTTGTCACGACCAACTATCTGATTTTTTATTCTAGCAAATTCATATTGCTGAACATTCCACGGTGCAACTCCACCACCTAAATGTTGTAAGATATGTATGCCTTTGAAACGCTTAGGCCAATCGTCTAAATATTTTTGATCTCCAAATTTATTGTCTTCAAATCGTGCATAGCACCATTGAAGACAAGCTTTTCGCCACCAAGTCAATACGTTCAACCCTTCTTTATTGTTCTTAAAAGTTATGAATTGTACACAATATTTACCGCTAGTACTGGATTGATCGTATGCGGGAGTATATCTATGTTCCGTAATTAAGATAGAATCGGCTCCAAGTTCATCAATTAGAATTTGAGGAGAAGCAAAAAAATATATATCGGCATCAAGATAAGTACAAACATCAACCTTATATTTCTTTATAACATAAAGAATGGACGATGAGGCACAAGTCCAGCAATATTCCGACCAAGAACGTACGGGTTTAACTTTTAATAACTCCTTATCCTCAAACGCGGATAGGGGAATCACGGTTACGCTTGATAAATGGAGTTTTTTCAATATTGTGTAACTTTTATCATCGAAGGCAAAAATGTATAAATGAAAATCATCGCAATATTTCTTAAGGGACTCGTACATTGATAGGCCACGTAAAAGGTATTTTGAATCAAAAAGTGTGCAAAAATATAAACACATTTTATGTATTCTCCTTATTTAATCTAAAAATAAAACCTTGATATTTTCCAACGGTATTTCCTAAGTGTATTTTAGATATAATTGGGGATTGAAACTCGGCTATTAGTTCATATTTCTCTTTAAATAATATAAGGAACTTTTCTTTATTGAAAAACCATGAAGGGTAACTAGCTTCATAAATTTTTGGTGATACTTTTTGGATGGTAATTCTATCAGCTTCAGTATTTGTAAAAGCCGTATTATCAAAAATAATATATTGAAAGTTATAATTCAGAATTTTTTCTAAAAATTGGTAAGGTTTGTTTAAATACTGTATCACACTGGAAAATAAGATTACATTTGAATGGTTCTCTCTTAAACATGTTTCAATGTCATAATAGAATTTCAGCTGCTTATCAGTAAAATATTTCTTTCCGCAATCTACAAATTTTTTCTGCTCAACAATATTCCAATGCAGTTCATCAAGTTCTTTTAAAAAAATTCTGTTTTGAAAATACGTACTGCCTAGCGAGCCACCAAAATCTATAATATTAAGCTTGTTTTTGCTTTTAGCAGCTATCCACATTAATCCTGTCAATAAGGGCCACGAATATTCAATATGATTAAATAATACGGAGTCTCTTTCATAAACAGCTTCTCCCTCTTTGACTTTCAAAAGAGAATTTTTAACCTTTTCAAGAATTATATCCGACTCATATCCTGTACATTTTTTCTCCGCGTCTTCCCATGAAGAATAATTCCCAAACCAGCCGTACGGATTGTATATTGTAATAATTTTTTTCAATACAATATTACTAATAGTAAGTAGTTTAGAAATCACATAATTTTTTAGGTGCCATCTTTTTTTAGAATACATTAATTTAAAATAAGCGGTAATTATTTTCAATGCTTCTTTGCTTTCTTTTAATGGAATTTTAGAAATTTTAATTGGACGTTGTGATAATTCCACATCTAACTCGTGTGATTTTCCGACGTTTGTACCACTCTCATCGTTGCCATTATGGAATATTAATGGTCTTTTTGGATAAACCGTTAATTTACCTTTTAAGAATGCTGAAGCGTACCATCTAATAGCCCATGAGTTGTTTTTTCCGTTTACCTGATCAATAAGCATCTTGGTATATGGGTATGATCCGCCAAAGTCAAACTTATGAGTAAGATCCTTCTTTTTCAATTCAGCTAATAATTTTTTCCCGTCGCGTTCAAATAAGTCCCAACCTCTTTTCCAAGTGGCCCATCCCCAACAATCGGCTCCCTGGATAAAAAAAGTTTCCGTCAATTTTGCCTTTATCGGATAAACATAGCCATGAATACTTGCTACCCTTTTTTCTTTTTCATAATAATTCAGTCCTTCATTCATGAATTTTAAAAAATATGGAGAAGTAAGTAAATCATCTTCTAAAACGATAATCTTGCCGTATTTATTAACGATTTCCGTCACCCCTGCAATAATTGAATTGGCAAGACCGACATTATTTCGTCTTTCAATTATAGTAATCTTTTTGAAACCGGTGATTTTCCAAAGGTATTTCCTTACTTCTTCTACTTTTTTTTGATCCCTTTCATCCTTTTGGCCGTCGGAGAAGATAAAAAGTTCACTTTCGTTAGCAAATTGATTCTTTTTTAAAGCTTCAATTGTTTGCTTTATATGCAAGGGACGATTATAGACAAAAATGGTTATGGGAGCCAAAGACATAATAATTTAATATTTATTTAACTGAACATAAATTATGCTATTTCCGAAAACAACTTACCAATTATTATTTTAACAAAAAATAGTGGGAAATAATTAAGTTGTGATTTAATTTTTCTCAACGTATAATTTTCTAATTCAATGAAAATCGGATCATCAAATTTCTTTTTTCCTTTGGTAGCGAGTTCTAGTGCAAAACATAATTGTTTTTTTATCAAAGAAAAAACCCAGCCTAGAAGAAAATCTCTTTTGTTAAATGTGTTAACATTTTTGAATGTATTTAAGTAAGAAATTTCAGTCCAACAAGGAGATTTTCTACTAACCAAATTCAGAATTTTTTTCCAAGCTCCGTTAAATTTAGCTGAAATAATCTTATCGTTCATTCGTATGGCACCTTCTACCTTCATATTGCTAACAAAAAAAGGAAAACAATCCATATATGCGAGTATGTTATGTAATTTATCTTCGCTTTTGTAAGCATCGATTATTCCTGGCTCAAAATCAGTAACAAGAATCTTATTAATGGTATTTTCACCGAGGCTTTCAAATAGTCTTAAGTCTGTTCCTTGTGAATCAGTCTTAAACCAGTCAACTCTTTTGATATTTTGTTCCTCTAACACCGTAGGTAATGGGATTGAGTTTAGCTTAATTTTCTTTTTGACATTGAATAAATCGTGAAAACCCCAATTTTGTAAACTTTTACTATCAGGCTTTAGCAAACTGGAACAATATGGTGAATTAGTTAGATAAAAATTATTCTTTCCTTTTATTTTGTCCGAGACAATGCAATTATATATATATAATTTTTTATATTTAGAGTCTTCTTTGACAATATAGCCCATTTTCCTTTCGTCTGCATCAAAAGCAATACAAATAGAATATTTAGCTATTGGAATCCACTCTTTATGTAAGTTTCCAGAAGCTCCTATATCTATGAGGATAGGCGGATCGATTATAAACTCTTGTCTTGATAAAATTTTATCGATAATATTCACACTATTTGCTACTGATGTTAACCATATAAAATGTAATTTTATTGAACTTAATCATTTTTTAGTAAAAATCCTTGCCTAATGTCACCTGATTTCCGATATTTTAAGTTTATATTAAAATATGGGGTGCAAGGAAGAGGAGAATCACCGCATTGGTTACCAGTATCTGGTATATAAATTACATCAATTTTATTTGACAACATTTTTTGATAGACATGATGTGTTTGATATAGAGATGGTTTTATAAAGATATATTGCGTAATAAAATTTGGACCAGATTTAAACAGGTTAAAAGATAAGTAAAAAAATATTAACAATAAAATAATAGGATATATTTTACAACAATTGAAGACTAAAACCTTTCGAATAAGCATTATATGCTTTATATTTTTATCGTACAGATAAGATACTATCGGAACTAGAGCACAGGATAAAAATAGATAAAAGTATATAGAGGCAAAACGAACGCTTGGTGCAGTAATAAAAACATAAAATAAACCTAATAAAGAATATAGTATTAAAGAAATAGTTTTGAAGTTTTTATATTTTTTTGTGATAATCGGCGAGAATGATATAAAACTTATAATAATCGCAAAAACAAATAATTTAAATTCGATTGTTAAAAAAAATTTTTCAAACCAAATAGGAAACCAATTTAAAAACGGCATTTTGAGGGATTCTAAGTAATTATTTCCCGGCATACGTGTGTAAGCCTTTATGGCATTTGCCGCAAATCGAACATTATTAGCGGGGACCGACCAATCAAATGGTAATTTGAAAATAGGTAATGGATATAGAGGCCATCCTGTTTGAATTATATTACGCGATATGTAACCAAGTCCTAGAATACCGAGGATTAATAAATTATTTGCTACTTTTTTACTTTTAAATAAAAGGTAAGGAAGAAACACCAGTATGGGAATCGCTGAAAGTTTGAACATTACTGATAAGATGACGAAAAGAATAAGTAATCTAAAATTTTGTTTATCAGCCAAAAAATATAAAGCAAACAATATTACAAATATTAGAGAGGCAACGTCTGTACTGTACGAATTTACAAGTCCCCGTAAAAGTATTGCAATTATATATAGAATTGATGTCACCGCGAAAATTTTTTGCTGAATATTTCCTTTTTGACAAAAGAGTACTTTCAATACACTTGCAACCATTGCGACAGATAAGAACGGGAGGGTAATCCTAACTGAGTTCCCGGACATAAAAACGTTGTCCACAAAAGCCCCTAAGAGAAATAGTACACTGTTAAATCCAAGACGATCATGGAGATTAGCTAAACCAGGGATTGCTGGGTAATCATGAATCCATCGTACAGAGTTAAAATGATAAAGAAATGTGTCGTACCAAGTTACATCTTGAATAGCGTAGTGTGCGGCCAGTATAGATAATAATAAAAAAACTACGAAACTAATTGAAGGAGTTAGTTTGGTTGGAAGATATTTTTTAGGATTATAAATTGTATCAGCAAGCAAAAATAAGAGGCCGATTGCACTAAGAACATAAAACACGTGATTCCTCAATGGAAATATTAGTGATGTTAACTGTAAAATACCAAGAAATAAAGCCAGTCCAAACCAAAATTGTTCAATAAATGTTACGTTATCTTTAGCTGACAATATTTTTTTAGCTATGAATCCGTAGCCCTGAATTATTAAATAAAGAAATATCCACGCCGTAATAATTAACAACATATTATTATTTAACCAAGTAGATCCTTTTAACCAATTCCGAAAATTCTATAAACTTTCGCCCTCTTTGTGTTAATTGAACACAACTGTTTCTCTCTTTTAACATGTTAATAATTGATTGCTCATAGATTCGGCGTTTGATAGCGAAATTATCTTTTACATATTCAGTAATAAAGTATTGTTCCAAAGCTTTTTCCGATAAACCATCACAGGTTTGGTTTATGGATTTTTCGTTTAATGTTGATAATAAATACATTGTTATTGACCGATCAAATGTCACTGGAAAAATTACAAAAAAACTCAAATTAATAGAAATACTAATTATAATCGCTGCAACTAATGATTCTAATTTTACTTTAAACAAATAGTAATTAAACAGTGCACTAATAATACTGGTGATAAGTATCGCCGGAATCAGTAATATGAATCCACGATAGAATAAAACTTTTTGGTTTATAAATATAGGAGTGTGAAAAAATGAAATAAAAATAGCGGTAAAGAATACAAAAACTAAAAAATAAATAGCGATTATATTAATTATACTATAAATAGATCCCGCAATTTGACCTAGTGACAAAAAAATGTTTGATAAACTATAGTATAACCTGCGCCTAATTATTCCTTTTTTTCTATCAATTAAATATAGAGGAATGAATAGTAATGCTAATATAAAAGAAGCGGCACCCTTTAGAAAATTAAATTTAGTTTTTTTTATTAATGTAATACTGAAACTACGAAGATAATCGTTTTTTAATAACCACCATAAATTTAATTTTCTTTCAGCCACCAAATGCTTGACGCATATCTTTGGGACATAATAAACAGACTCTCCCATTTTTTTCAACCTAGTAAGAAATTCTGTCTCTTCTCCGTATATTATTTTGTAGCCTTTTCCTCCAAAATTTGTGTTAAAACCTTCATATCTATGAAAAATTGATCTATTAAATATCATATTGCTTCCTGATAACCATTCATTTTTTAAATTTAACATTTTTACTCTATTTCCTAAATTTAGAGTAAAGTAATTTTCCGGGAGCCAAGTAGGAATGGGCTTAAGAGAAAATTTGCTATAAGGTCCTCCAAAAGCATTAATTTTTGGATTTTCTTTAATAAATGCCATTATCTGTTCGATCCAATCTGGTTTAGCTACGGCATCGTCATCGATATAAGCAACATATTTTCCTTTGGCTTCTTGCCATCCTCGATTTCGCGCATAACTTCTACCACAGTTTTTTTCCGTTACTATTCTAATATTTGTTTGATTTTTTGTATAATCTTCCATGATTTCCTTTGTACTGTCAGTAGAATTATTATCAACAACAATTACTTCATATTTTTTTTTATCGGCTGTTTGTTTTTCCAGCGACCGCAAACAGTTTTTTAAAAGCTGTGCTCGGTTATAGGTGCAAACGATAACTGATAGTAATATGGTTTTATTTTTCATTGTTCCAAAGCATTAAACATCCGATTGCCAGCTGGGCTTTTTGTTTCAACGTAATATTAAGGTGCCTACTTAAACTCGATTTCCAAAATATTTTCCATGTCCAAAATCCCAAACCGGTAGCATGAAGGCAAACTAAAAACCATTTTTCTGCGAGAACTCGAGCAAAAATTGAATAAGGGTATATCTTTTTCACTTTATTGGATTCTAGCAGTTTTATCAACCATTTGTCAGCCTTTGTTACAAACAGTTTATCAGTCTTAAATTGTGAATAGCTTATGGTTTCATGTATTTTAAATTCTTTTTTTTCCGGAAAGATTCCCAGTTTATGAATAAGAGGAAGACGAACTTTATTGGCATTTTCAACTTGTATTTTATTATAGATATTTCCAACACTATTTTGATGAATTCTTCGGCAGAGAAGTATTTCTTCCAAATTTGATATTTCAAAATTTTTCATAATTCTAATCCAAAGCTCATAATCTTCAGCGTGGATAAAGGATATATCATAATGTAAAGTATTTTTTTTGAATATCTCTGAGCGGATCATCACGGTTGGGTGATATATGGCAGAATGGAATAACATCAGGCATCGGATTGTTTCAAAATCATTCGGAACTTTCCAAATATGGTTATCACTGTTATTAAATACTTTTATCCATGACCCGCACACCGCAATATCAGGATTATTTTCCATAAACCTTACCTGCTTTGCTATTCGTAGTGGTAAACTGATATCGTCTGCATCCATACGCGCTATATATATTCCTGTAGCAAGTTTTATGCCTTCATTAAGACTAAAAATTAAACCCATGTTTCTCTTATGATTAATTATTTTTATTCTTGAATCTTTATATTTTTTTAGTATTTTGGATGAATTGTCAATCGATCCGTCGTTAATAATTAAAAACTCGAAATCTTTGTAGGTTTGACTTAAGATGCTATCAATTGCTTCCTTCAAGAATTTTTCTGCGTTATAAACTGGCATGAGAACAGTTACTTTTGGATTTATCATAGTTTTAGATATGGACTGGGAATTAAATTACTATCCGTTCTGATACTTTTGAGCTTATATGTAGTTGCAACCGCCTGATTAATCCAATGATTTTTGTCAGGTGTGATGTCTGAGAAAGTAAAGGAGAAGGGAAGCTTGGTTTTGTCTATTGGATAGGTTATCACATCAATATTTTTATTACTATATGTTTTGATAATCTGCTCTCTTTTTATAATGTCTTTTTTAATCCTGTTTAAGTTTATTATGTGAGAGATGGATATAAAGAAAATAAATAATAGAAAATAACTAATTGGTAGATAATATAAGATTGGATTATGCGTATGTGTATTTTTTGCAAGTGACATTGTATTTTTTAGAACTTTTGGAATAATTCCAAAATAAATAGAAAAAAATATGAATGCCATAAAGTAAATCGATGCCCTGGGGGCCACAAAATCAGGTACTACAATGAATGGGAAGATTGAAGCTAACGCTGCAAGTACAAATTGAGCAAGTTGCAAAATTTCAATAAGCACATTTTTCGGCCTCAGTCTGGCAGAATTGAGCAAAGATCTCTCGAGAAATCTAATTAGTAATTTTGTATGTATTTCATAACCGCCTGCGTAGTGTAAAAATATCAGAATTAGAGGTATCGAAAGAGTTGTTGACAGAATGAGCATTTTACTCATTTTTAGGAAATACACGAGAGTTTCCTTAAAATTAAAGAAGAAGACTGAAAAATCCATAATAAAACTTTTTGGTCCATATGTGGATCTGATGAAATTTCCGGGTGCAACAACGATGAACAATAACCCAATCATTAATAAAACTATCATCAATATCGTTTTTTTAACCATAGCCCTATCTTTTTTCAGGAAGAATAAAATTAGTTCCACTCCCATGTAAGCCAGTACTGCACAAGATAAATTTTCTGTTAAAGCGCCAACGTAAACAGTAAATAAACAGAAGAGAATACCATTGGGCGTTCTAATATTTAGTTTACAAGAAAATTTTCTGAGCCACAGATAGAACCAAATTGCTCCGAGTAAAAGAGCTAGACTATACACACCTCCGGTTGCCCAATATACAGTATCGGAAAGATGGGGTTTAAACCCATACCACAATACGCTAGAAAAAATAGCGGTACCAATAACATAATCAGACTTTTTATTTAATGTGATCCCTGACAAATAGAGAAAAGTTTTTAAAGATAAAAACCCCGTGAGCACTAAACAACTTGCCCATATAGTGCTTATTATTTCTACAGGAAGATATTTGAGGAAAGTATTTTGAATTATTCCAAGACTCATCGCCCTACCATCCCAATCGTTATAAACCTTTATAACATGTTGAATAACCCCAATTTTATTAATTTGGTTTAATAATGAAAAATCATCGGCTTTAGGCCATGTAAATACACCAATAGAAATTATTGATACAATAACGAAAACAGAAATAATAACTGTGCATATATAAAATATGTTATTTATTTTTTTATTCATATTTTTAACCATTGCTTGGGAATTAAATCTGATGTATTAATAGATGAAATATTAAACCATTTTTTTGGAGTTATCACCATTTTATTTGGATTATTGTTTAACCATGCGCTCCACCAGCTAAATGAACTATTAGCAATAATATTGTGTTTGCATGTACTCATCAGTCGCATATCTTCGTAGTCTTTGTTTCCGAGATTATGGGTGACATAGACGGTTGGAGAGGGAAATCTGAGATTTGTTTGACACCAATAAGGATCGTCTGAGAAGACAAAAAAGAAAGGATTTATAGCCTTTTTTGTGATGAACGATACAGCTTTCTTGTAATAACCTAGTCCGCACACACCATGAAAATTATGTGTTTTTGGGTCCGCAATATAATCGCTTCGACGGACATGAATGGATATGGAATTACAGTGTCTGATCCGGCTAATCATTTTTTGGTTAATCGTATCGGGTTTATCCTTAAAAATAAATTCTTTACGAATAATATCTTCTATATTTTTAAAATATTTTTCACTAGCCCAATAGCCTTCGAGATAAGTATTGTCAGGTATCGTTAGTATGTCTGGATCAAAGTGAAAGTGTTTTTCTTTCACGTATAACTGAGAGTGACGAGAAAAAATACGTTCAAAAAATAGTATTGACCTTTTAAACTCAACGATTTCCTTTTGGGTAGCAAACTTCTCATCAATGCGAAATATATGAAGCATATATTCACGTTTTGTTATACCTACCTGATGAACATATCCTGTTATATCAAAATTCAGTTCGGTCTTATTGGCAATAGCAGCTCGTCTACCCGCTACATATTGAAACATCTGATTCCCCAATCCGCCGATTAATTTAGTTATTATCATAGTTATCGTAGTTTACCGATTTAAGTAAACAAATTATATATTTTTACGCGTATTTAATACAGTCGAATCTAAATTGTTATACCATAGTGGTATTGATGATAATATGTAATTTATGGAAATACTTAAATTATTAACTAACCCTCTATCCTTTTTGCCTAATAATAAGTTAGTTAAGCAAATAAAACTAATTAAATTTAGAAAAGCGATTAGGAACAGTCCTTTAAGGATAGTGGTTGGATCCTCTAATATCTATCAGCAAGGTTGGGCAGCAAGTGAAATATATTTTTTAAATCTACTTCATGAAAAAGGCTGGAAAAAATTTTTTAACAAAAATTCTATAGATGCAATATTAGCTGAACACGTATGGGAACACTTATCTAAAAAAGAAGGGATTAAGGCCGCTAAATTATGCTATTCATATCTAAAATATGGAGGCTATTTGAGAGTAGCTGTTCCCGATGGAAATCATCCTATAAAGGAGTATTTAGATTGGGTTAAACCAAAAGGGAAAGGTCCTGGAGCCTATGATCATAAAGTACTATACACTTATCAAACTTTTGCCGATTTATTTAAGTCCGTTGGTTTTAGTGTAAATCTATTTGAGTACTTCGATAATAAAGGAAAGTTTCGTTATACCAACTGGAATCCGAACGAAGGTATGATTTATCGATCAGCTAAGTTTGATAAAAGAAATTCATCTGGCACTTTAGCGTACACTTCAATTATTTTAGACGCAAAAAAAAGTTAAGTAAGATTAAGCAACAGTTCGTCTGTAACTGCACATTGAAACATCTAATTTCCCAAACCGCCGATAAGTTACGTAATAATCATAATAGTGTCGGGATATAAAGGAGTGTCATGCCCGGTAGTCCCAAATTAGTTGAAAGCATGCGATATTTGGTTGATTTTGCGCGTAAAGATTCGCGAATTGCTTTGTAGGGTCCTGTATTATAGCCGGATTGTTTTGACTGATAGAACGTGTCGTGAATAAGTATAGAGGCATGAAGCGCATGTTTCATAATGCTGGTTAATTCCCGTTTGACCGAGCGGTATTCATGATCGCCGTCTAAGAAAAAGAGGGAAGTAGGTTTTCCATTAATTCTCTTATATAGATCAATTGCGACGGTGATTCCATCTCCTTGGTGAAGTTGTACATCTCGGATGTTTTTTACCAGTAATCCTCTGTTTTGTTGTGGATGTTCACAATGTTGGACATTGTCCGGAAGGTCTATGGAATGTATTTCGGATGTGATATGGAAATATTTCGTAATTTCATAGAAAATTCGAGCTGATTTTCCAACGTGAGTACCCCATTCAAAAATGTGGGTAGGTTTGAGTCTGCATACTGCCGAAACCATAAAAATAAGCTCGTTCAGAGGATAAGGATGGATACCGACAATAGGTACTAATTCTTTTATGACAAATTCAGAAATGATCCAATTATCCACCTCAAACTCACTACACATTGTATTTCGTATCGGATTTGAGTAGTGCCGGGTTTTATGAAATAACATGTTTGTATATCTGCTCATACTGTTTTGCTATTTTATCCCATGTAAATCGTTTCCTCCAGACATGATAGCCGTTTATTGCCATCATTTGACGTTTCTTCGGATGATGATAGATATGTTCTAAAGTTGTAGTAGATGCGTTAATATCGGCGGTGCTGTATCCATATTTATCTTTCGTCGTTGGTAGAAGTATGCCGGATCCTGACCATCTAATAATTTCCCTTGTATTTCCTACATCGGTTGCAAGAAACGGTGTCTTGGATGCCATAGCTTCAAAAAGGACAATGGGGGAGCACTCGATATTGGAGGGGAAGAGGAATAAATCCGCTTGTCTATATGCACTTATGGTTTCTTTACGTGATAAGGAAGTGATAATAAGTTGTTTTTTGTCAACGAGTCGTTTGGGTGAAACGTTAAATATGTATTTTGTCAGAAAGCATCGTCTAGCACAGCGGGTACACGAAGGGTGTGCCACGATAAGCAGCGTTGCATTTGAAATATGCGCTTTCCCGAAAATTTCAATCGCTTCTTTATGGCCTTTTGCTCCAGTATGGGCACCAACGAGCAGGATGAGAAAGTGACTGAAGGGGACGCCAAGCTTTTTTCGTATGTCGACATACTCTGTTGATAGAAATTCTTCCGCTGATGCCCCATTGGGAATTAATATTCTTTTTTTTACGTCATTTTTTCGGGCAAAATTAATATCACGGTAGTTATTTGACAAGAATATATTCATATCGTATTGTTTCATCCAACATTTCATTTTCGTAAAGTATTCATTATATTGTGGAAAATAGAGGGCGGAAAAACCGGTAGGAACAAAAACTTTTTTCGCCTTTATTTTATTTAATATTGGTAATGTAAGATCAGTAGCCCATTGCTGCGCAGCAAAATTCGTAATAATATTAAATTGAGAATTGCGTAATAAATTTGTATATCGTTGTATTTCTTTTTTCTCCCCAACAATTCCCCGTATAGCATTCCCGCATATATGAAATTGTTCTATGTGTACTCCGTGTATGCTGTTTTGTTTTCTATCAGCGTGATATGAGGTAGCCACGGTAATATCGTGTCCCAGCCGGACGAGCCGTTCGGAAATTTGCTGCACCACCTCCTGCATGCCATTTGTTGAAGGAAAATAGGATTCTACGGTGTGTAAAATTTTCATGGATATAAATAAGAAAGAGCTGTATCGACTTTTTTGCGATAATTAGTTAGATTATTTTTGTGTTTGATCCACAGAAGAAAGTTGTTATAAACTATTTCTTTTTGTTCTATTAATGTTTGGGGGCCTTTGGTTCTTACACTATGAATATCGTCGTTATAATACACAAGAGGTTCACGGACATATCCGAAATATGTTTGTGTAGCAATTCGTAGCCACAATGCATAGTCTTCGATTGCTTTTAAAGAGGGATCTTCTGGAAAGCCCTCGCATTTTTTAAACAAGGATCTATGTATGATGGCAGAGCTGCATATAACAAAATTCGTATCGAGCAGATCAGTGAAAGCTATCACATTCTTACTAAAGTTAAGCAATTTTCCAAAATTATTTTGTTTACGTATGAGAAAAGCATTGCTACACATAGCCAACAATTTGTTTTGTTTAGCAAAGATTAGTTGTTTTTCCAATTTATCTTCTTTCCACCAATCATCGCTATCAAGAAATGCGATCCAATCTCCTTTAGCTAGTTGAACCCCTCTATTTCTTGGTACGGCAGGTAGGCCAGTGTGTTTTCCGGGCACCCATTTAATTCTTGTATTTCTAATTTGTCTGACTAACATTTCAGTTCCATCATCAGAACCATCATCACATATAAGTATTTCATATGGTTTTACGGTTTGTGAAAGAACGCTATCAATGGCACGTATGATTTTAGCTTTCCTATTATACGTTGGAATAATAATACTTATTTTGCCCATGTTTTTCTTATCTGTTCATTATAAGTTTCCACCCAAAAATGTAAAAGTCTCATCTCAGAGGAAGATTTATCAAGGAGATAGTTTGTTAATTCACATTCCGCATTATGTTCAAATACCCTTTTTGTCATATTTTTCTTTGTCTTAGTTGCAAAAATTTCTATATTATGTGTACCTTGCCAGCTGTTTCTTTGTACTTTCTTTGGTAGGTATCCGAAATTAATAAGCACGGTTTTCAGCCTTCTTTCGGACCACCCTTCGCAGTGGTTAGCCCAGGAAGACTCTTGTGACCCAAAAATGTGACGGAGAGCTACAGACTTGTGTTTTATGCTTATAAAAGGATTGAGCACTTGTAAAGCACTATTGTCAAAATCAGGGACTTCAATTCGGACTAGGCCATCTGGTTTTAACCAAGACCACCAGCTTGCAAGTAAAGCTAATGAGACAGGCCGTGTAAAATGCTCAAACACATGATGAAGTCGTATTTCTTCAATGCTTTCTCTGGGATATCGTAATCGCGTAATATCTGAATATTGATCAGCCACGAAACTGGATTGAACGGTATGTTTGGACGCGGGAAAATCGATATTTAAATAATCCTCTAAATATGTCTGTCCGCAGCCAAGATGTAATTTCATATTAGTTTTTTAATATTTATAAACAATTTCTTAAATATCTTCCTCTCAACATATATCACCTTTTTGATTACAGAAATTGTAATTTTAGATTTCTTATTTATCAAATAGGGCGAAATATAAAATTCACCTTAAGTGACTTTTTTTAGCCAACTAATTATATTAGAATTGGATAATGATAATATCCTTTTCTATTTTATAATTATAATGTACATTACCATTCTTTTTAAGATAATCAATTAATTCATCAATTGTAGGATAATCATTTTTGCCAATAAAAAGTCTCGCGTCATCAATTAAAATGAGATTCCCTTTAGGATGATAATTAAGTATTCCTTTTAATTCATTTAATATAGGCGTTTCGTTTTTACCTCTTGCAGTAATGCCCCCAGAATAATGAGCATCTAGCCAAAAAAGTATTGTTTCATTAATACAGGGTAAGATTTTTGGTAAAATTACAGAACTATCACCTTGAATAATTTCAATATTTGAATATTCTTTAAACCTCTGTTTCGCTTTTTCATAAAGTTTTTTATCCAACTCTATAGAAATACTTTTTAAAAATAAATGATTTAAGACGTTAACCTTATCGCCATCGAGAGTACCAGTTTCAATGAATACTTTAGGAGCAAATTTAAAAGCGTATTTTTTTATAATATTTTCTT